>JACQFA010000029.1 GCA_016200255.1 Nitrospirota bacterium
ATGGCCCGAGACCGAATGCAACGGCGTTCCCAACTCATGAGCCACCGTCGTGGCCAACTGGCCGATGGCCGCCAGCTCGTTGGAGTGAACCAGCTGTTTCTGCATCTGGTAAATCGACCGATTGGCGCGCATCAGCTCGTCATTCCGTTTCTGAAGTTCTTCCGTGGCCGCATCAATCTTATTCTGCAGTTCTTCATTAAAAGTGTGAATGCGGTCCATGAGGGCCTGATTCGCCGCCGCGCTATGTTGAATCGTCTGGATCATCGAATTAAAACTTCCCGTCAACCGACCCAGTTCGTCCTGTGCTTGCGGAACGATCGAAACCGTCAGATCCCCCTCCTTGACCCGGGCCATCGCCCGCAAAAGGTTTTCGATCGGACGGTGGATCATCCGGGTCATCGAAACTGCGAAGAGACCGCTGATTAATAGAACGGAAAGGAGGGCAATGACGAGGGTCTGATTCCGTTCTTGATGGTGGAGGCGGTTAAACTCTTTGCGGGACATCTTCATCTCGATTAAACCGATGACCTTGTCGCCGAGATGCACCGGCGAGATGAGATTCACGTAATTCACTTTGCCGATCCATTCCGGCCGGGAAAGAATCTGTCCTTGTTTGACCTTCCCGATCTCCTCCGGTGACAGGGGTAGCGGTGAATGCTGAGTGGTCATTTTTGACGTAAGAGGGAGAAGCTTTCCATCCGGGGAAAAGGAAAGCAGATCGATGCGTTCGATGTTTGTGCGGATGGCCATCATATCCAGAATGATTTCGTTGATGACTTCCAAATTGCTCAAGGCCTGCTCCGTCGTAACGGCCGAATCGATTTCCCGGACGATATTGACGGCATCCTTTTGAAGCGTGGCCTCGGCATTTTTTTCAATGATGGACTGCGTGAAGTAGGTGGAGATCAGAAGGATCAAGACGACGCAAAAGATCATCAACAGGAGGATCTTGGTCTTGATGCTGATGTTTTTAATCGCGGCCAAGTTCGTCAATCCGGTCTGGGAGTTCCGATGCCGGCCTCGCGAAAAAAAGGGAGTAGAACCTTTGGGCAGGATCGCGCATCACCGGAGGATCTCAAATCAAGCAACCGGTTTCATTGTATTCCATGCGTCACTCTGGAAGCAAGTGCCGATAACGTTTCCAGGCCGGTTTATTCTCCGGCCTCTGCATTTTGGCACGTGCGGTCGGTCGTGATCACGGCCACGGCCGAGATAATAACGGCGGCCGCCAGGACGGTCCTCACCGTGAGCGGCTCGCCGGCCAGAAGCCAGCCGAGGAAGACCGCCACGACCGGATTGACATAGGCATAGGTCGAGGCGCGGGCCGGCGTCGTCGTATTGAGCAGCCAGATATAGGCCGTGAAGCCCACGAGCGATCCAAAAATGATCAGATAGACGAAGGAAACGGCCGAGCGCATGGAGATGGCGCTCAACTGAAACCCCGTCCCTTCGCCCGTCAGCAAACCGGCGAGGAACATCAACCCGCCGCCCGTCAGCATCTCCATCGCCGTGGCCAGCAGCCGCGAGTCCGGGAGCGGCGCGCGAAGGGAATAGAGAGACCCGACCGCCCATGCAATCGAACCGGAGAGGAGGACCGCCGCGCCGACCGGATCAATCCGGCCGTCACCCGACAGACCTTCCGGCCCGACCAGAAGCGCCAGCCCCGCGAATCCCAGACCCAGTCCGGTCATCACCCATCCGCTCGGCCGTCGTCCGTCACGCCGCGCCCAGTCCAGAAGCACCATCCAGACCGGCACGGTCGCGACCAGCAGAGAGGCCAGCCCTGACGGCACGCGCTGCTCCGCCCAGACCACCGCCCCGTTCCCGCCCGAGATGAGCAGTCCGCCGATCACAGTCGTCGCGCCCCAATGAATCCGGTTCGGCCTTTTCGCGCCAGCCAGCCGGGCCGCGCCGTAAAGCAAGGTCCCGGCCGCCGCAAACCGGGCGCCGCCCATCAGGAAGGGCGGGATCGTTTCGATCGCGAACCGGATCGCCAGATAGGTCGAGCCCCAGATCAGATAGACCGCCGCCAGCGCGATAAATATCTTGGCCCGTAACGGCAGCCGCTCGATTGGATTCAAGACCGTTGATCTCCTTTGGTCGAATTATACAACAGCCCGCGATCAGGTGAAAGCAGCGACCAAATTTGCTATTGTCCTGCAGATGATGTAAAACAAAAAGTCAAAAAATGGGAGGGGAAGTTGAAAGAACAGATGTCTCCGGACGACGAATATAATCAAACGCTGCTCCGGAATGTTCATCCGCCGGATTGGGTGAATCCGGAACCGGCCGGGAAATACAATCTGGTCGTGATCGGGGCCGGCACGGCGGGACTCGTGACGGCGGCGGTGGCCGCTGCCCTGGGAGCCCGGGTCGCGTTGATCGAGCGCCATCTGATGGGCGGAGACTGCCTGAACGTCGGCTGCGTCCCGTCCAAAGGCATGATACGAGCCTCGCGGGCCTGGGCCGGCGTCCGGGACGCGGCCGAATTCGGCGTCCGGATTCCGGACGGCATCAAGTACGATTTTGCGGCCGCCATGGTGCGGATGCGGAAATTGCGCGCGCAAATCAGTTTTACGGATTCCGCGCATCGCTATCGGAAATCGGGCGTGGACGTCTTTATCGGGGAGGGACGGTTCACAGGTTCCGACATGGTCGAGGTCGGCGACAAACGCCTCAGGTTCTCAAAGGCCGCTATCTGCACCGGCGCACGGGCCGCCGCGCCGCCGATCCCCGGGTTGGCCGAAGCAGGTTATCTGACCAACGAAACCGTTTTCTCGCTCACGGAATTGCCCCCGCGCATGGCGGTCATCGGCGCCGGCCCGATCGGTTGCGAGCTGGCCCAAGCGTTTGCCCGGTTCGGCAGCCGGGTTACCGTGCTGGAACTGGCCGGGCGGCTTCTTCTCCGCGAAGACCAGGACGCGGCCGAGATTGTCAAAACCCAAATGGTGCGTGACGGCGTGCAGTTTCAATTTAACGCCGCCATCAGCCGCGTGGAAGTCCGAGATGGAATAAAACGCGTCCATTATACCGTCAACGGCCGCAGCCATGAACTGGCGGCGGAGGCCATTCTGATCGGCGTCGGCCGCGCGCCCAACATCGAAGGATTGGACCTGGAAGCGGCCGGAGTCGATTATGACAAAAATGGCGTTACGGTCAACCATCGGCTGCAAACCGCCACCCCCCGCATCTACGCAGCCGGCGACATCTGTTCCCCCTACAAATTCACCCACGCGGCCGATGCGCAAGCGCAAATCGTCATCCAGAATGCTCTCTTTCCCCACCCGTTCGGACTGGGCTACGCGAGCACCCATGACCTGATCGTTCCCTGGTGCACCTATACTTCTCCGGAGATCGCCCATGTGGGGCTCTACGAATCCGACGCTGCGGCAGGAGGCCTCGATGTCGAGACGTTCACCCATCGGCTCAATGAGGTCGACCGCGCCGTCTTGGACGGCGAGGAAGAGGGCTTCGCGCGCCTCCATGTCCGGAGAGGCACGGATCGCATTGTCGGCGCGACCGTTGTCGCCGCTCACGCCGGCGATCTGATCAGCGAGATCACCGTCGCAATGAAGGCGGGCGCCGGGCTCGCCGCGATCGCCTCGACCATCCACCCCTATCCGACGCAGGCCGAGGTGATCAAGAAAGCGGCGAATGCCTGGCGGAAGACGACGCTGACCGAGGGAAGGAAAAAAATCTTGAGCCGTTGGTTCGCCTGGACACGGTAACGAAAGAACCGGCCGCGTCTTCATTCGACCGATGATTCGCTTGACCTTGGAACAACCGATTGGATAGAATGAGCTCAGGTCGTTAATTCGAATTTCCGTCCCCGGGTCAACCGATGAAACAGATCATCTGCACGGCGGTGATTCTCGTCTCTCTGCTCCTTCCATGTTCCGGAGCCCTGGCCGTGGAACCCTATATCCAGATCGGCGTGGGCGCCTTCTCACGGAATATTGTGGAGGAGGACGCGGCCATCTCCGGGTTCAAGTTCAAAGGCACCGCCGGATCGACCCGTCTGATCGCGAAGGCCGGCCTTGAGATCGGCAAGACCGTCAACCTTTATGTACAAGGCGGCGGAGCCGATTTGTCCATTGATGAGTTTGACAACTTCGCCAGTTCGATGAAAGGGATGGTCGGCGGCGGTCTTCGGATCAATCTCTACCAGGCGCCGTATCGGGACGGACTGAGGCTGTTCATCGAGGGAAACGCCCTTCGGTTTACCGCGGATGACCGTATCGAGACCGTCGTCAGCTGCACGGCCGGACATGGTTGCCCGGCCGACACGGGTAATTCCATTCCGCTGCTGGCAAACGAGACGATTCAGTGGAATGAATATACCGTACTGCTGGGCGCGAGCGGCCGTTATTTTGACACCGCGCCCTACGGCGGGCTTCGTCTATCAAAAGTGGATGGAAAAGACCGGATCAAAACAGCGCCGGACTCGAATTTCTCAAACGGGTTTCAGGCCAGTCCCGACATCAAGGAAGACGGTAATTTCGGGATCTTCTTCGGGCTGGACTTTTTTCTGGATCGATCCGAGAAGACCGTACTGAATTTTGAGATCTCGCTGATTGATCAGGACTCCTTCATGGCCGCCGTCCGAAGAACATTTTAATGAGGATGAATACGATGCGATGCCTGTTCATTTCGACACTGACGGTCGCTTCCCTCCTGGTCGTCGGTTGCATGAGTGACTACGTCATCCCGGAAGCGCTGGATCGTCAGGTGGACCGGACCGCGACGTTCACCGATTTGAAGCGGAACCCGGAAGCGCATAAAGGCAAGACACTCGCATTGGGCGGCGTGGTTCTTCGCGCAAAGAATTTAAAGGACGGCACGGAGATCGAGGTTCTCCAGCTGCCGCTGGATCGTTCCGATCAGCCGGACTATCCGTTGGAGGCCTCGCAGGGACGCTTCCTGGTTCTGGATCCGGACCATCACGATCCGGCTGTCCTGAAAGATCGGAGGATCACGCTGGTGGGCGAGGTGATCGGGAAAAAAGTCGAGACGATTGATGAGTTCGAGTACTCGTTTCCCTATCTGTCGGCCCGCTTCATCCATATCTGGCCGGAGCGGCGGGGCTATGCCTACGATCGTTCCTACTATCCCGCCTACTACCCTTATCCCTACTATTACTATCCAGATCCTTATTGGTATCCGCCTTTTTGGTACAACCGACCGCCCGTTTTCATTCCCCCGACCAACCCGCCGCCGCGCCGGTTTCAAGCGCCGGCCGAGAAAGAGTCGCCGCCGCAGGCCCCGAATGATCAGCCGCAGAGACGATTTGAGAAAAAGTCATCGGAATAAACCGGACCTGCCCGGCTGGTCTGCAGCATCCCTCTCTTTCACGTGCGGGAAACGATTTTGTCCCTAGAAAATTTCGCTTGACAGAGCGCGGCCTATATACTAATATATCAACTAACATTGATGTGAATAGGCCGGGAGGCGCCGACATGATCGACGGCGATCTGCAAACCGCACGGGTCCACTTCTTCAAAGCCCTGGGAGACCGCACGAGGCTGGACATCCTCAAAATGCTCAGCGATGGAAAACCGCTGACCGTGACCGTCATTTACCAAAAGCTGGGTCATGCCCAGAACCTGATCTCTCATCACCTCGCCTGCCTGAAGAACTGCGGCCTGGTCACGGCCGACAGACAGGGCCAGCAGACCTTCTACCGACTTCGGACTAAAAATGTTCTCAAGCTCCTGAGTCTCACCGACGCTCATATAAAGAAT
>JACQFA010000005.1 GCA_016200255.1 Nitrospirota bacterium
GCTGTTAAACGCGGCCTGCAGTCCCCGGTCCTGTCGGCGCTCCGGGGCGATGGACATCTGCAAAAAGCGATCATAAGAACTTTTCTGAATATCGATCAGATTCGGAATCTCAACCTTGGTCTGGATCTTTGAAAAGTCCTTCCGGTGCCTCACGCTCTCCGTTCCCCCACCTAAAGCGGCCATGCTCACCATCCCTCATGTTTAAGTGACCCCGGCGGATTTACCGATGCCGGGAAGTCAAACCCGCAACTGGAATTACTTGATTTCAGCCTTCGCTCCAGCCTCTTCCAGTTTCTTCTTCATGGTTTCCGCTTCTTCTTTGGCCACACCGGTCTTGACCGGCTTCGGAGCGGCTTCAACCAGGTCTTTCGCTTCTTTGAGACCCAGGCTGGTCAGCTCGCGAACCGCTTTAATGATTTGAATCTTCTTTTCCGCCGCGACGGACGTCAGGATGACATCAAAACTTGTCTTCTCTTCAGCGGCTTGAGCTGCGGCCGCTCCACCACCGCCGGCCGCCATGGCCATCGCAGGCATGGACGCGGTGACGCCGAACCTTTCCTCCAACGCCTTGACCAATTCCGAGAGCTCCAAAACAGTCATGGTTTCGATCGCCTTGATCAATTCATCCTTCGAGAGCTTCACACCCGCTGCTGAACTTGTCATTTCCTGCTCCTTTCTGGTTTGTGTCTAATTTGCCATTCCCATCTTACGTTGTTGTTTGTTTCTTTTGTATGGCCGATAAAACATACACAAATTTTCTCAAGATCCCCTGGAGTCCGCCGACCAGGCCGCTCATCGGTGCTTGCATGCGACTCATCAGATCCGCAATCAACACTTCTTTCTTGGGTAAAGAAGCAACCCTTTTCAGACCCGCTGCATCCAGAACCTGACCTTCGACCACCCCGATCTTGACTTTGATCTTTTCCGTTCTCTTGTCTACAAACTCTTTTAAAATTCTGGCCGGCGCCACCGGGTCGGCATAACCGAACGTCACGGCGATCGGCCCTTGAAAAGCCTCCTGGGTCGCGGTCATGCTCGTTCCTTCAGCCGCCCGTCGGGCCAGAGTATTTTTTACCACTCGCAGTTCACCTTTCACGGCCCGGAGTTTTTGTCGAAGCTCCGTCATTTCGGAAACCCCCAAGCTATTAAACTCCGTCAAAATCGCCACGGTTGCGGTCGAGAACTTCTCGTGAAGGTCGTCAACCACCTGCTGCTTTTCTTCCCGCTTCATCTTCATGCGTCTTCTCCAAATCACCCGAACGTTTTTGCGATACCGGGCGCATCTATTTTCACAGCAGGCCCCATCGTTGACGAAACACTGACGCTTATTAAATAAATCCCTTTGGAAGTCGAGGGCTTCGCTTTTACGATCGTCTCCAAAACCGCCGTTGCATTTTCGGCAAGCTTTTGAGGCTCGAAAGAAACCTTACCGACCGGGACATGAACGATGCCCGCTTTCTCGACCTTGAATTCCACCCGGCCTTGCCGAACTTCCCGGATCGCCTTGGCCAGATCGAATGTAACCGTGCCCGATTTGGGATTGGGCATCAACCCTCGGGGACCCAGTATCTTGCCCAGTTTGCCCACCATGCCCATGAGATCCGGGGTCGCAATCACCCGGTCGAATTCCAACCAGCCCTTGGTGATTTTTTCCACCAGGTCTTCAGCGCCCACGATGTCCGCGCCGGCCTCCCGGGCTTCCTTGTCTTTATCGCCTTTGGCAAAAACCGCCACCCTGACTTTTTTGCCCGTCCCGTGAGGAAGGAGAACCGACCCCCGGACCATCTGATCCGAATGCTTCGGATCAACGCCCAACTGAACCGCCAAATCCACCGTTTCGTCAAACTTGGCGAATGCGGCTTTTTTGACGACCTGCATCGCTTCAGGGACGGTATAGACTTTCGGTTCCACCTGCGATTTTGCCGCCAGATATTTCTTGCCCATTTTGGCTCCTTATAATATTCAAACAGTGACCGACGCCGGATGATTCGATCGTCAGCCTTTCACCACTTGGATGCCCATACTGCGGGCCGTTCCTTCGATAATATGGATCGCCCCCGGAAGGTCCACCGCGTTGAGATCAGGCATCTTCAATTTGGCGATATCTTCCACCTGCTGCTGCGTTACCTTGCCCACCTTGTCTTTATTCGGAATGGCGGATCCCTTGATGATGCCGGCCGCTTTCTTCAATAGATCCGATGCAGGCGGCGTCTTGGGGATAAAAGTAAGGGTCCGGTCGGAATAAATCGTTATGATGACGGGGTCCGAAAATGCTGACCAGGACCTTCACCTTGTTTTGATCGGCATGCACTTCATCCACGACCCCGTTAAAACCCAGGAAAGGTCCGTCAATAATCCGGACGGAATCGCCTTTCTGGAACAGCATTTTTTCGCGCGGAGCGGCCGTACCTGCATCGAGTTGTTTCAGCAGTGTTTCCACTTCCGACTCGGACAAAGGCGCCGGCTTGGCTTCGCCGCCCAGAAACCCCGTGACCTTCGGCGTATTTTTGATGAGCTGCAACGTTTCATTATTCATTTCCATTTCAATCAGAACATACCCGGGAAAAAACTTTTTCGTAGAAACACGCTTCTTGCCGTCTTTGATCTCGATCACTTCTTCGGTAGGAACTAAAACCTTGCTGATCTTTTCCTGGAGACCCAGGCTGCTGGCCTGTTCTTCAATCGTCGTCTTCACACGTCCCTCAAATCCGGAATAGGTATGAATAACGTACCAATTTTTTGACATTGAAATCACCAATTGAGTTGTCCTATTGAATAATAAACCGGACGGCCTTGACCAACACCATATCCAGCACGGATAAAAAGATTCCGATAATAAAGACCAGGATCAAAACCACGGTCGTCGAACCCATGGTCTCCGACCTTGTAGGGTAGGTCACCTTTTTCAATTCGGCCTTAATATCTTTGAAAAACTCGGAAATCCGACCCAGGAGACCTTGCACCGCTTCCCCCTAAAATGCACACGCAAGAATGGACAAACAGGTTCCGGTCTGAAACTGGCAGGCCAGGAGGGATTCGAACCCCCAACCCGCGGTTTTGGAGACCGCTGCTCTAGCCGTTGGAGCTACTGGCCTATTTAACTTCCTTATGCATCGTGTGCTTGCGACACGAATTGCAATACTTTTTAAGCTCCAAACGATCCGGATCATTCTTTTTATTTTTGACTGTTGAATAATTCCGTTCTCGACATTCCGGACACGCCAGGGTAATAATTTCACGCATTTTCGTATAACTCCTTTATGAAACGCCGAGCGTTTACGCGATCACTTCGCTGATCACGCCGGCGCCGACGGTTCGGCCGCCTTCCCGGATCGCAAACCGCAATTCCTTCTCCATCGCGATCGGCATGATCAATTCCACGTCCATCCGCACATTATCCCCCGGCATCACCATCTC
>JACQFA010000028.1 GCA_016200255.1 Nitrospirota bacterium
CTGGCCGCCCGGCCCTTTGTCACGGTGGATCTTGCGGCCATTCCGGAGACGCTTGTGGAGAGCACACTGTTCGGCCATGAAAAGGGGTCCTTTACCGGAGCCCACCGGCAGCATATCGGGAAGTTTGAGCTGGCCGACGGCGGGACCCTCTTCATGGATGAGATCGGCACCCTCCGGAATGACCTCCAGGCCAAGCTGCTGCGCGTGATTCAGGAGGGCGAGATCGAGCGGGTCGGCGGGACTAAAACCATCCGGGTGAGCTTCCGTCTGA
The DNA here is from genome assembly GCA_016200255.1 of Nitrospirota bacterium. Taxonomy (GTDB): domain Bacteria; phylum Nitrospirota; class Nitrospiria; order JACQBZ01; family JACQBZ01; genus JACQFA01. The sequence goes on from JACQFA010000028.1 coordinate 272, forward strand.
TTTCGGCCACCAACGTCAACCTGGCCGATGCCGTCCAGAAAGGAACGTTCCGGGAGGATCTCTATTACCGGCTCAACGTCATTCCGATCAAGCTTCCGCCCCTTCGGGAGCGGATCGCAGACCTGCCGCAGCTCGTGGAATTTTTTCTCCAACGATACAACCGGCGTTTTAAAAAGAATGTCCGGCAGATCAGCCAGTCGGCTCTTGAGATTCTGTCCGCGTACAGCTGGCCCGGCAACATCCGGGAGCTGGAAAACCTCATCGAACGGCTGGTGGCGCTTTCGGAGGGGGATACGGTCCTGCACGAGCACATCCCGATCGAGTACGGCCTTGACGACCTTCAGCGACGGTACCGGAAGGGGGACATGTTCGAAAAGGCGGTGGAGGCTTTTGAACGAAGCTTCATCCTGAAGGTGCTGGAAAAGGAACGATGGAATCGCGTGGCCACGGCCCGGACTCTCGGTATTGCCTCCAGCACACTCAAGTACAAAATAAAAAAGCTGAAACTGCACAACCCGTTCTCTAAAAGAGGAGAATAGCGCCCCATCGCCTCTATGTCCTTTTTCCGTATTCTCCCTTCAGGATGGTTATTCTCCATCCCTGCCGGTCTGGTCCTGTGGGGCTTGACCGGTTCTCCGGCGCTGGCCGATGAGAAACCCGCCTCGCCGGAAGTCCATCTCGGAATAACAGCCACAACGCCCAGTCGGCTGGAAGAGCCGGTCGAAGAGTCGTCGGGTTCTGTCACGGTTCTGACCGCGCCCGAGATCGAGGCCCAGAACCCGGTGTCGGCAACGGAGGTCTTAAGGGACCTGCCGGGGGTGAGCCTTCAGGAGTCGGGAACGATCGGAGAGTCGGCTGCGCTGACCCTTCGGGGATCCGAACCAAGCCAAACGCTGATTCTTTTGGACGGCATCCGATTGAATTCACCTTTTCGTGGTGATTTTGATTCGTATTTGGGCGGCCTCATGATGGATCAGATCGGCCAAATCGAGGTTGTCCGAGGCGCCCAGTCCGCCTTGTATGGCTCCGATGCGATGGGTGGCGTCGTTAATCTAAGGACGCAAGGAGCGCAAGGACCGCTGAAAACCTCTTTCACAGGAGAAGCCGGGAACGAAGGAACTTTTCGTGAAGCCCTGTCAGTTAGCGAGAAACGGTCGCGGATCGATTATGCGTTGACCTTTTCGCGCACCGACACGGATGGTCAGTTCGACCGGGACCGTTTCGGGGCCGTGGACTTTACTGGACAGGTGGGGGTTCCGATACGGGAGAATGGCCGCCTTCAACTCATATCGAGACTCCAGAGCGACAGTAAGGAGCTTGCGATCGATATTGTTCCTGTTTCGGCCAATGCGGTTCAAATGGTGTTCGATCAAAACGACAAAATCCAGAAGCGATTCATTTTCAATACACTCCAATACCAAGACCGGATCGCGTCACGACTTGAAGTATCCTGGAAAGCAGCGGTCGTAGATACCCATTTGAACTGGGACAATCCGCCCGATTCCGGATCGGGAAATCCCGATGATTATTTTGAGAAGACCGACACGCGCACCTTCATTTTAGACCTTCAGCAGAACCTTTTGGTAAGCGATTCCGATACGTTGTCTTTTGGAGTCGAGCGGAAGAGGGACGAGGTTGACAGCGAAATTGAGTCGTTTGGCACGCTTTATCCGATCAAGAAATCCAGGTACAATATCGGCTATTATTTTCAAAACTTGTTCAAATGGCAAAAACAATTTGTCCTTCAAACCGGCGTGAGAGTGGACGACAACCAAAGTTTCGGGACCGTGATGAATCCCAAGGTCTCTTCCGCGTATGAATTTCAGACCACCGGGACGAAGTTGAGGGCCAGTTGGGGCACCGGATTTCGGGCCCCGACCATTCAGGAGCTTTTCTTTCCCATCTTTGGAAATCCGGATCTCCAGCCGGAAAAAAGCCGGGGCTGGGAGAGCGGCATTCAACAGAAGATTTTTGGTGAGAGAATTCTTCTGGATGCAGTCTATTTCAGGATTGATTATCGGAACCTGATTCAGGCGGGTCCAACCAGCGTGGCCAACATCGGGGAAGCCCGGACCCAGGGCGTCGAATCGAGCCTCAAGTTTATAATTCTTTCGACACTGACGGCCACGGCCAACTATACGTATCTTGACGCAAAAGACAGATCGAATGATGCTGAGCTTCCTTTTCGACCGAGAAATCAGGGGAATATCGGCCTTCTCTATACGCCGACCGTGAACATCGTAACCAACCTCGATGTCAATATGGTCTCAAGCCAGGCCATCAACGCCGACTTTACGTTGCTGGACGGCTCCTTGCTCCAGAGTCGAAACCCGGGTTACACACGCGTGGATCTGTCGGTCACATACCATCTCTTCGGTGGATCCTTTGGCATCAAGGAGACCCGTTTTTTTGTCAAAGTGAAAAACCTCCTCGACCGTAACTATCAGGAAATTCCAGGTTTCCCGGCACCGGGAATAAATTTTCTGGCCGGAATTTCTGCCGATCTATAAATCCATTCAACAAGAGAATCTGTTAAAGAGGCAATTTATGGGCCGTCCGGACCAAATCCTGTCCGATCGGACAAGTTTTTGTCCGGTTCATACATAAATCAATGTATCAATAAATGTTTTTGTTCCCATGACCGCTAAATTTTTAACCCGGTCGGGTGAGTTTTGTGTCCTGCAGGATAATCCAGCTTCGGATCATTTCTTTTGATGACGTTGTGAACAGGAGATTAAAACGACCAGATTCATTTATTCCAATACAATCTCACGTCCCAACTGAAACCCGTTTAAAATCATGCCTCCCGTCTCCTGATACAACGTCTTACAAGAGGCGATAGAGATCTTCATCGGCGCAGCAATTCATTCCTGACAGGAAGCTTTCGATCGAAATCTTCTTAAGGCACGTGTCTTGCTCTTATGAGCGGATATGTTCTTGGGTTGCTCATCACATAGCGGGGAGAGACACCGATGAAACCTTCAAAGTTCAATGTCCTGATTCCCGATTTTCCCAGTGCCGGGGAGTATATGATCTTTAATACGTTTTCAGATTCCCGCGTGGTGATCAATGAGCGACTGAAAAACTTTCTGGAGAAGATTGAAGGTCTCAGAGATTTGAATGTCTTGACGGACGAGGAGCGAAACCACCTGGAGACGCTTCGAAATCTTGGCCTCGTGGTGGAAGACGAGGTGGATGAGGATCGGGAACTGGAGTACTGGTTCCAGAAGCTGAAATTTGATAATACCACATTGGATCTTACCGTTCTGACCACCTCGGCCTGCAATCTGGGTTGCACGTATTGTTTTGAAGACGGAATCAATTTGAAGGGGTTTATGAAGGAGGACACATGTTCTAGGGTGACGGCATGGGCAGCCTGGAAACTCGACCAGATCCGTCCCCGAATTCTCCACCTCACCCTCTTCGGCGGTGAGCCGCTCCTGAATCCTGAGGCTGCCCGATTCTTGAGCCGCTCACTGTATGATTTATGCCAAGCGCGGGGGATTGAACAACAGATCAGCATCATCACCAATGGAGTTCTGCTCACCGAAAAGATCGTGGAGGATCTCCTTCCGTTGGGACTCAAACGGGTCAAGGTCACCCTCGATGGAGATGAAACGGCCCACGATTCCAAGCGCCGCTACAAAAACGGCAAGGGCTCGTTTCAAGTGATCATGAAAAATCTCCTGGCGCTTAAGGGCAAGGCGCCGATATCGATCGGTGGCAATTTTGACGACACGACGAAAGAC
>JACQFA010000006.1 GCA_016200255.1 Nitrospirota bacterium
GGTTTGTAAAGCGCGGCGGAAAGATCTGGATCCGGGTCTTTCCGGATAAGCCGATCACCAAGAAACCGGCCGAGACGCGAATGGGCAAAGGAAAAGGAAATCCGGAATTATGGGTCGCCTCGGTTCGACCGGGTCGAATCATCTACGAGATGGACGGCGTCACGAAGGAAGTGGCCCAGGAGGCCTTTCGACTTGCGGCATACAAACTTCCGGTGGCCACCCAACTGGTTGCACGGGGGAAATTCTGATGGAACTCCAGGAAATTCGTAATCTGACGATGGAGGAACTCGTTCTAAAGGAAAAGGAGCTTCGAAAGGAGCTGTTCAATCTCCGCTACCAGGTGTTAAGCGGCCAGATTGAAAATCCACAGAGAATCAAAATGGCGCGGCGCGAAATTGCGCGGATCAAGACCGTGCTTTATGAAAAGCAGTCCGGTACGGCGGCCCAAACAGCCACATCATGAAAGGACATTAATACATGTCGGCAGAAGCAGGCATCAAGAAACGGCGCAGGACATTTATCGGAGAGGTGATCAGCCACCGGATGAACAAGACGGTGGTGGTGATCATCGAGCGCGTATTCCTTCATCCGACTTATAAGAAGGTTGTTCGAAAAACGACAAAACTCAAAGCGCATGACGAACAGAACGAGTGCAAGGTGGGCGATACCGTGAAGATCTTGGAAAGCCGACCGATCAGCAAAGAGAAGCATTGGCGGGTGATCGAGATTATTCAGAGGTCTCAAGGGGTCGCCCCGTCTGAAATTCAAAACCCGGCGGCGCTTTCTTGACGCGGATTTCCAGAGAGAGGCAGTGACATGATTCAAGATTATACGATACTGGACGTGGCGGATAATTCCGGAGCCAAAAAGGTGATGTGCTTCCACGTCATGGGCGGTTCGGGGCGGCGATATGCAACCATTGGCGATGTCATTACCGTCGCCATCAAAGAGGCCATTCCGCTGGCATCGGTTAAAAAGGGTGATGTGGCCAAGGCCGTGGTTGTCCGGACGGCCAAGGAAATTCGACGCGAGGACGGTTCCTATATCCGGTTTGATCGAAACGCCGCGGTCCTGATCAACGCCCAGGGCGAACCGATCGGAACGCGCATCTTCGGCCCGGTTGCACGGGAACTCCGCGGGAAGAAGTTCATGAAGATTATTTCTCTGGCACCGGAGGTGCTGTAAATCGTGGGAGCCGTTATGAGCGAACAGCAGTCGATCGTTCCGAAATTCAGAATCCGAAAAGGCGATATGGTGATGATCACGACCGGCAAGGATAAAGGGAAGACCGGCAAGGTTCTGGAAGTGGACCGTTCGAAGCAGCGTGTCTTTGTTGAAAAATTGAACATCATCAAGCGGCATATGAAGCCGAACCAGGAACACCGGCAGGGCGGTATTATCGAAAAAGAAGCTTCGCTTCATCTGTCGAACGTGAGGATCGTCTGCAAGAGCTGCGGGAAGTCCGCGCGGACCGGGATCCGACAGATGGAAGACGGCGAGAAAATGCGTTACTGCAAGAAATGCAACGAGATCATTGATCGCGGATAGATTCCCCAGCGAGCAAAGCGAGCGAGAGGGGAAGACTCCATCCGGCTGTGCCGGTGGAGGGGGCGACGTGAGCCCCTGTAGAAATCAGACGGTCGGAGGACGGCATGGCAGGCGCCAAAGAAAAAAAGACGAAGGCGGTAAAGCAAAAGCAAGTCAAGCCCGAGAGCAAGGAGAAGGTCAAGGCCGGCCCAGCCCCGAAGGTCTATCCACCGCGCATGAAGGAGCGTTACCGGGAGATGGTCGTTCCCGCTTTGATGAAGCAGTTCGCTTATACGAATCCGATGCAGGTGCCGCGGCTGGAGAAAGTCGTGCTCAACGTCGGGATGGGAGAAGCCATCCAAAACGCAAAGCTCCTGGAGGCGGCCGTCAACGAAATGACGCTCATTACCGGTCAGAAGCCGGTCGTGACACGGGCCAAGAAATCCATTTCCACATTCAAGCTGAGACAGGGAATGGCGATCGGCTGCAAGGTGACGCTTCGCGGTGAACGGATGTATGAGTTTCTGGATCGCTTCTTCAATATCGCGCTCCCCCGGATTCGGGATTTCAAGGGGGTTTCGCCGAAGTCCTTTGACGGACGAGGCAATTACAGCATGGGTCTGAAGGAGCAGCTCCTCTTTCCCGAGATCAAGTATGATGAAGTCTCGAGCACTCATGGGATGGATATCACCATTGCGACAACGGCGCGGTCCAATGATGAAGGCAAGGCGCTGTTGGGACTGTTGGGAATGCCTTTTCGAACTTAAATTAAAACGGGGAGCGGGGAGTGGCTAAAAAAGCATTGATCATAAAAGCGCAGGCCGAACCAAAATTCAAGGTTCGGAAATACAACCGTTGTCCGCTTTGCGGGCGCCCCCGCGGATTCCTGAGAAAATTCCGCATGTGCCGCATCTGTTTTCGCAACCTGAGCCTCCGCGGGGATATTCCCGGCGTGGTTAAGTCCAGTTGGTAAAAGGAGTTTTCCGTCGATGATGACCGATCCAATTTCCGATATGCTGAACCGAATGCGCAACGCGATTCTGCGCAAATACGATTATGTCGATGTTCCCGCATCCAAGATCAAGCAAAATATTGTGCGGATCTTCAAGCAGGAGGGTTTTATCCGGAGCGTTGAAACGGTGGCGGAAGACGGTCATCCGGTGCTTCGGATCAAACTGAAATATGTGAATGAACAACCGCTCATCACTGGGATGAGGAGAGTCAGCCGCCCGGGCCGGCGGGTCTATGTCGGCAAGGATAAAATTCCGAGAGTGCGCGGCGGACTGGGAATGGCCGTCGTCTCCACACCGCAAGGCATGATGACCGATCAGGAGTCGCGGAAACGTCAAATGGGCGGCGAAGTCATCTGCTATATTTGGTGATTTTAAAATATATTTTTTATAAGGAACAACGTCTATGTCCCGTGTTGGCAAAAAACCGATCCTGATCCCGTCCGGTGTGCAGGTTAAAGTCGAGCAAAGCGGCGTGCGCGTCAAAGGCCCGAAGGGGGAACTGACCCGTCCGTTCGAGGCCGGTATCGGCGTCAAAGTTGAAAACGGTCAGGTGGTTGTCACCCGACAGAGCGATGACCGTATCCACCGCGCCAAGCATGGCCTGCTGCGCAGTGATATTAATAATATGGTCGTCGGTGTTTCACAGGGGTATCAAAAAACACTCGAGATCAGCGGCGTCGGATTCAAGGCCCAGGTTCAGGGACGCAACCTGACCTTTGCCTTGGGATTTTCCCATCCCACCGTTTTTGCCCTGCCGACCGGGATCGAGGCCAGCGTGGATAAGCAGACGGTGGTCACGATCAAGGGCGCGGATAAATACTGGGTCGGGCAGGTGGCGGCCCAGATTCGCGATTTGAAACCCCCGGAGCCTTACAAGGGGAAGGGGATCAAATATGCGGGTGAAGTGATTGAGCGCAAGGAAGGAAAGACGAGCAAGTAAGATTTTTTCGGAGGCCTGGGGTCATGCTGAATATTCAATTGAAAGTCGAATCAAGAATGCGCCGCCATCAACGGGTGCGTAAAACCGTGTTCGGTACGGTACAGCGTCCCCGTCTTGTGGTGTTTCGGAGCAATCTGCATATTTACGCCCAGATTGTCGATGATTCGGCCGGGAAAACCCTGGCCTCGGCATCATCGCTTGATGAAGAATGCAAAAAGAGCGTTCAACGCGGAAATAATCGCAAGGCCGCCGAGGCGGTCGGACAATTGATTGCCAAGCGTGCGATCGAGAAGAAGATCAAGACGGTTGTTTTTGATCGGGGCGGATATTTGTTCCACGGCCGTGTCAAGGCCTTGGCCGATGCTGCCCGGCAGGTCGGTCTTATTTTTTGAAAATGGGGGGCTGCATTGAAAATCAATCCGAATGAGCTGACGCTCAAAGACAAGGTGGTCTTTATCAACCGTGTCGCCAAGGTGGTCAAAGGCGGCAAGCGGTTTAGTTTCAGCGCGCTGGTCGTCGTCGGCGATGGCCACGGCTGGGTGGGCATGGGAAATGGAAAGGCGGCGGAGGTCCCGGATGCCATTCGAAAAGCGGTCGAACGCGCTAAAAAAGATTTGATCAAGGTTCCGTTGAAGAACGGCACGATCCCCTTTGTCGTGACCGGTCATTATGGCGCGGAAGAGGTTCTGTTAAAGCCCGCGGCCGAAGGAGCCGGCGTAATTGCCGGAGGGGCGGTGCGGGCCGTGATGGAGGTTTGCGGAATCCAGAACATCATCAGCAAGTCCCTGGGCAGCGGGAATCCGAATAACGTCGTCAGGGCCACGCTCAGCGGTCTTCAGGAACTCCGTTCACCGGATGAGATCCATAAAATGCGCCGTTCGGAAAGCACAGAAGAGGTGGGGTATGCCGGCAAACCGGCCGCGTAATCTGGCCATTACATTGCTTAAAAGCGTCATCGGATATCCTCCCGCAAAAAGGCTGGTGGTCCGGTCGCTGGGATTGCGGCGCATCCGTCACACCGTGGTCCGTTCCGATACGCCTCAGACCCGGGGGATGATCGCCAAGGTCAATCATCTGTTGGACGTGAAAGAGGTAACGAAATGAGGCTGAACGAATTGCGGCCCAAGGAAGGGTCCCGGAAGAAAGAGAAGCGGATCGGCCGGGGGATCGGCTCGGGGCACGGCAAGACATCTACCAAGGGGCATAAGGGCGGTCTTGCCCGAAGCGGCGGAGGAGGAAAAGGGCCGGGGTTTGAAGGCGGCCAGATGCCTCTGATTCGGCGTATCCCAAAGCGCGGTTTTACGAGTCATTTCCCCGACGGCGCCGCCATCGTAAACCTGGAGAGTCTGAACCGGTTTGACGCAAAATCAACCGTGACGCCGGAGCAATTGAAAGCGGCTGGCCTAGTCCGCAAATCGGCCGCCGCCGTCAAGATCCTGGGAGAGGGGAAGCTGAGCAAACCGCTGATGATCCAAGCGCATCAATTCAGCCGGTCCGCGATGGAAAAGATCCAGAAGGCCGGTGGAAAAGCCGATCTGATCAAGACGGCTTCCGCAAAAACGGCGGTTTCCGTGAAGGCCAAGTAGTTTCCAAGGAGCGGCGAAGGTGATTGAGCGTTTTATTACCAATCTTCAGAACATTTTTCATATTCCGGAGCTGCGCCATCGAATCCTTTTTACCCTGGGGATGCTGGCCGTCTATCGACTCGGCGCTCATATTCCAACTCCCGGAATCAATAACGACGCGCTCGGCGAATTTCTGGCCGCACAAGGAGGCGCGCTGCTCGGCTTCCTGGATATTTTTTCCGGGGGCGCGCTGTCGCGACTGACGATCTTTGCGCTGGGCATCATGCCGTATATCAGCGCCTCCATTATTCTTCAGTTGCTGACGGTGGTCGTCCCGGCGCTGTCCAAACTGGCCAAGGAAGGTGAACGCGGGCGAAAGAAGATCATCCAGTATACCCGGTACGGGACGGTCGTCATCACACTGATCCAGGCCTTCGGTATTTCCGTCGGGCTGGAGAAGATGAACAACGGGGCCTTCGTTCAGCATCCGGGCGCAGCGTTTCGAATCATGACGATGATCACGCTTGCGGCGGGAACGGCTTTTCTGATGTGGCTCGGCGAGCAGATCACGGAACGGGGAATCGGCAACGGCATCTCCCTGATTATTTTTTCGGGAATTGTGGCCCGGATGCCGGTTGCGGTCATCAATACCTATCGCTTATACGACACGGGCCAGTTGAACTTGTTCTTTCTGATTGTTTTGGCGGCCCTGATGGTTGCGGTCATCGCCGCGATTGTGTTCCTGGAAAGTGCGCGGCGAAAGATACCGGTCCAATATGCAAAACGGGTCGTGGGCCGGCGCGTCTTTGGGGGACAAAGCACGCATATTCCGCTCAAGATCAACACGGCGGGCGTGATTCCCCCCATTTTTGCGTCATCCCTCATCGCCTTTCCGGCGACGATCACCGGGTTCATCCAGATTCCGTGGGTCCAGGATATCTCCCGCCAGCTGGCCCCGGGATCGCTTCTTTATACGGTGTTGTACGTCGGGATGATCGTCTTTTTCTGTTTTTTTTATACGGCGGTCGTGTTGAATCCGGTTGACATGGCCGACAACATGAAAAAATACGGTGGATTCATCCCGGGAATTCGGCCAGGGCAGAGGACGTCGGACTATATTTATCAAGTCCTGACCCGCGTTACGTTTGTGGGGGCGGCCTATCTGGCGGTGGTTTGCGTGATTCCGGAGCTCTTGATTTATAAGATGGGGGTGCCCTTTTTCTTCGGCGGGACCTCGCTTCTGATCGTGATCGGCGTCGGTTTGGACACCGCCCAGCAGATTGAATCCCATATGCTGACGCGGCACTACGAAGGTTTTCTGTCCAAGGGACGACTGAAGGGGAGAACGGGATAGCCGAAGCGGCCCCGGTGTCGAAAACGGAGCGTGATGTGAGGCTGGTTTTTTTAGGCCCTCCGGGTGTTGGAAAAGGGACCCAGGCGCAGCGCTTGTCGACCCAGCGACGAATTCCAAAAATCTCCACGGGGGATATTCTTCGCGAAGCGGTTCAGAAAAAAACTCTGCTGGGGCTTCAGGCCAAGTCCTTTATGGACAGCGGCAAGCTGGTTCCCGACGAGGTTGTCATCGGCATCATCCGGGAACGATTGAAAGAGTCCGATTGCATGGAGGGATTTATCCTGGACGGTTTTCCGAGAACGGTGCCGCAGGCTCGGGCCCTGACCGCCATGCTGGACCGGAATCGTTCGGGCATTGACCGTGTCCTGAATTTTGAGCTGTCGGATGAAGAATTGATCCGACGCCTGTCGGGCCGGCGCAGTTGCCCGAACTGTCAGGCGGTGCACCATATTGAATTTAATCCGCCGCGAAAACCGGATCAATGCGACGCGTGCAGGGGGGCATTGATTCAGCGGAGCGACGATCGGCCGGAAACGATTCGAAAACGACTGGACGTCTATCAAACACAAACGCTCCCGTTGATCGATTTTTACAAGGATCAGGGGATCCTAAGCCGGATAGATGGATCGGGAAATCCGGAAGCGGTCTATCGTCGAGTGACCGACGCCATTGGAAAATAACCATGATTATTTTGAAGTCGCCCGACGAGGTCGACAAGATCGGACGAGCGGGACGGATTGTGGCGGAGGTTTTGCAGGAACTGAAGAGCCGGGTGAAGCCCGGAATGACCACGCTGGATCTGGACCGAATCGCTGAAGAGGGGATACGGAAGCGGGGCGGGCAAACGGCGTTCAAGGGCTATCGGGGATTTCCGGCGACCCTCTGTGCGTCCGTCAACAACGAGATCGTGCATGGCATTCCATCCAAGAGGAGGCTTCAGGAGGGTGACATCATCGGACTGGATCTCGGTGCCATTGTGGAGGGTTACTATGGCGATGCGGCCATTACGGTCGCGGTCGGCGTCATTGGTCCGGAGGTCCTGCGCTTGGTCCAGGTGACGGAGGAGTCGCTTTATCGCGGGATCGAGCAGATGAAGGCGGGAAACCGTCTTTCCGATGTTTCCCACGCCGTTCAGACGCATGTGGAAGCGGCCGGCTATTCGGTCGTGAAGGACTTTGTGGGGCACGGGATCGGGCAGGCGTTGCATGAAGAGCCCCAGTTGCCCAATTTCGGAAAGCCGGGTCAGGGACCTCGACTCCGTGCCGGAATGGTTCTGGCGATCGAGCCGATGGTCAATATGGGGAAAGACAGTGTTCGCGTTCTCAGCGATCATTGGACGGCGGTGACGGAGGACGGCAGCCTCTCGGCCCATTTTGAACACACCGTGGCCATTACGGACGCGGGTCCGGTGATCCTGACCTCAAACAACGGGAGAGTCTGATCCGGTATGTCGAAGGAAGATGTGGTTGAGGTTCAAGGAACGATTGTGGAGACGCTTCCCAATGCCATGTTTCGAGTCGAACTGGAGAACAAGCACCGGGTTCTGGCGCACATCTCCGGAAAGATGAGGATGCATTTCATCAAAATTCTCCCGGGGGACAAGGTCACGGTGGAACTATCACCGTACGACCTGACGCGGGGGAGAATCACATACCGATTTAAATAGGTGAATCGGCGGGCGCTGCGGCGGCTTCCGAATGACTCGTGAGTGGGTGAAAAAATGAAAGTTCGATCATCGGTTAAACCGATCTGTGCAAAATGCAAGGTCATTCGACGCAAAGGGGTGGTCCGCGTCATCTGCACGAATCGCCGTCATAAGCAGCGTCAGGGATAACGCGTCAGGGAATCATACTGCTTTACGGCATCCCGTTGATGGGTGGAGGCGGTTGATTCAGAGGAGGAATCGTGGCAAGAATCGCAGGGGTGGATCTCCCAAGAGAGAAAAGAATCGTCGTGGGCTTGACCTACATTTTTGGTATCGGCTCGTCGACGTCTATGAAAATCCTCAAGGCGGGCGGGGTCAGTCCGGATACGCGGGTGAAAGACCTCAAAGAGGACGAAGTCGTCAAGCTTCGAGATATTATCGAGCGGGAATATAAAGTGGAAGGCGATCTCCGCAAAGAGGTATCGATGGGCATCAAGCGGCTGATGGACATCGGAAGCTACCGGGGCTTACGGCACCGGAAGGGTTTGCCGGTCCGCGGCCAACGGACGAAAACCAATGCGCGCACTCGGAAAGGCCCCAAGAAGTCGATCGGGATAAAACTCAAGACCGTGGCACCGGCTTAAAGGAGAACGACAAGGTGCCGGTCTGAACCAATCATCATGAGGGAATGAATGGGAAATAAGAAAGGTAAAAAACGCGAAAAGAAAATGGTCCAGATCGGGGTCGCGCATATCCAGGCCTCTTTTAATAATACAATCGTGACCATGACGGACATGAGCGGAAATGTCCTGGTATGGTCCAGTGCCGGAAATCAGGGTTTCAAAGGGTCCAGGAAAAGTACCCCCTTTGCCGCACAACGGGCGGCCGAAGTGGCCGCCAAAAAGGCGATGGAGCACGGCATGCGTCAGGTTGACGTTTATGTCAAAGGTCCGGGATCCGGCCGGGAATCGGCGATTCGGGCATTGCAGGCGGCCGGATTGAAGATCAATTTGATCAAAGACGTAACGCCTGTTCCGCATAACGGATGTCGACCGCCAAAGCGTCGACGCGTATAATTTTTCTTAAAGGAGGAAAACAAGAAGTGGGACGATATATCGGATCGGTTTGTCGGTTGTGCCGGCGGGAAGGAAACAAGTTGTTTCTGAAGGGAAGCCGGTGTTATACGGAAAAATGCGCCATTGAACGGCGGAACTATTCACCGGGTCAACACGGTCAGGCGCGGCCCCGGATATCCGAGTATCAAACCCAGTTGCGCGAGAAGCAGAAGCTCAAGCGGATCTATGGACTGCTGGAACGCCAGTTCCGCGGGTATTTTGAGAAGGCAGCACGCAAAAAAGGCATCACGGGTGAAATTCTTCTCCAATTCCTCGAGAGGCGGCTGGACAATATCGTGTATCGCATGGGTTTCTGTTCGTCCCGGAAAGAAGCCCGGCAGATGGTGAACCACGGACATTTTATGGTCAATGGAAGGAAGGTGGATGTTCCTTCTTTTCTGGTCAAAAACGGGGACGAGGTTGAACTCAAATTGACCAGCCGGGACTTGATGCAGATTCAGACGTATCTGACGGCCGCCGAGGGTCGGGGGATTCCGCAATGGCTGGAACTGGACAAGGCCAATTTTAAGGGACGGGTAAAGGCCATTCCGACCAAGGAGGAATTGGCGATCCCGGTGAATGAACAGTTGGTGGTGGAGCTCTATTCGAGGTAGAAGAATGGTCGTCAAGGAGGGCGTATGATTATTCGGACCAAAGATTTCCAGATTCCTAAAAAACTGGAAAGTGAAACGGAAACATTGACAACGTCCTACGGCAAATTTTATGCGGAGCCGTTTGAGCGTGGTTTCGGAACGACCATCGGAAATTCCCTGAGGCGGATTTTGCTTTCCTCCATCGCCGGAGCCGCCGTCACCTCCATCAAGATTGAGGGGGTCCTGCATGAATTTTCGACCATTCCGGGCGTTAAAGAAGACGTTACGGATATTGTTCTGAACATTAAGAACCTCCGGTTCAAACTGCACACGGACCGTCCGAAGACTGTCCGGTTGAGGAAAAAGGGGCCGGGGGAAGCCAAGGCCAAGGATGTCATCCATGACGCCGATGTCGAGATTTTAAACCCCGATCTTCATATCGCGACACTGGACAAGGAAGCGAATTTGGATATCGAGATGGTGATCCGTATCGGAAGCGGCTACATGCCGGCCGAACGGAACAAGGAAGAGGGAATGCCGATCGGGGTGATTCCCGTTGATTCCATTTTTACTCCCGTCAAAAAAGTCAATTTCACGGTCGAAAACGCGCGCGTGGGACGGATTACCGATTACGATAAATTGATCATGGAAATCTGGACGGACGGCGGCGTCAAACCGGAAGATGCCTTGGCCTATGCCGCCAAGATCCTGAAGGATCATCTTGCGATTTTCATTAATTTTGATGAAACGATCGAGCCGGTTCAGGAACAGATTGAGGACAAAAAGACCGAGTTCAATAAACATCTGTTGCGCAGCGTGCACGAGCTTGAGCTTTCCGTACGCGCGGCCAACTGCCTGAAGAATGCGAATATCAAAACGATCGGAGATCTAGTTCAGCGGAGTGAGTCCGAGATGCTTCGGACGAAAAATTTCGGTCGAAAGTCGCTGAATGAAATAAAGGAAATCTTGACCGAGATGGGGCTGTCTTTGGGCATGAAGGTGGATTCCCATTCGTCCGGCGAAGGCGCCGGGAAAGAGGAGTAAAGCCGATATGCGTCACAAAAAACGCGGACGACAACTGGGACGGGATACAGATCACCGCCGGGCTCTTTTCCGAAATCTGGTCACGTCGCTGTTTGAACACGAACGGATCGAGACGACCGCGGCCAAGGCCAAGGAAATCCGGGGCATCGCGGATCGCATGATTACCCTGGGTAAACAGGGTGATCTTGCCGCCCGAAGACGGGCGGCGGCGTATTTGATGAAACCGGAGACCGTCTCGAAATTGTTTGCTGAAATTGCGCCGCGGTTCACCCAGCGCCAGGGAGGCTATACACGTCTGATTCGAACACGCCTCCGAATCGGGGATGGGGCCAAGATGGCGGTTGTGGAACTGGTCGTGCAAGGTCAACTGAATAAACTTAAGAAGACCGACAAGCCCAAAGAGGCGACCGAAAAGAGTCCGTAAATATCTTCTCCGCTCCCGTTCAGCGGCTTCTGATGATCCGGAACAGAAGCCGCTGAATTTATCACATCCATTTTTCCTGTTTACTTTACTCCAGAAGCCCTCACCGCCGCGTTCCGAGTTGATCCGGAGCACTTTACTCAAATCCTTGAGTGTGTTATAGTATGCCCGTGATTTATCCGGCGAAATTTCCAAGGATTATTCTGCTCGTATTGATCGGAATGCTCTTGGTGTCGTTGTTTTGGGTCTTGTCGGTCGGGATCGAACGCCACGCGGTTTTACCTTCATCAAAAGGACTGATCGGTAAAGCGGATATCGAGATGGACCGCTTCACATTGAAGCAGATCCGCAATGGTTTAGTGGAATGGGATATCAAAGCCGATCGAGCGGAACTGTTTGAAGAGCGACAGGAGGTTTCTCTTCACGCCATGCAGGCATCCATGCAGACACCCGAGGGGCTGCAGGCGAGTTTTTCAGGAGATCAAGGGCTTTTGAATACCAGGACCCACGATTTCCTGATCAAAGAAAATGAGGGGGACTTGAACCTCTCGATGAATAACGGTTACACCATCCAGTCTCCAACATTGATCTGGAAGGATCAGCAACGGGAGATCGTATCGGAGCAGCCGGTCCGGATCATCGGTCAAGGACTTCGCATCCGGGGTGATCATCTGAGTATACAGCTGGAAAATCAGCAATTGACGATCAATGGGGATGTCCATGTTACGACCGAGCCTTAGCGGAATCATTTTATTCCTGGGTGTTTTTTTTTAAGTTCCTCATCCCTATATTCAACGGAGACAACTCCGCACTCCCGAACACTTTCCATCAGCTCAAAAAGCATGGTTGTAAAGAACCTTGAGCACCAGGCCGTTTTTGAGGGGGATGTGGTGATGAAGAAAGAGGACATGACCATTACGTCGGACCATGCCGAGTTGACGTTCGCATCCAGAGAGTCTTCAATGGAAAATAAAAAAGCGCCGACCGGGCTGCTCTCCCCGGCATCCCAATTTGGAGATAACGAGATAACGCTCATTCACGCGACCGGGAATGTGGTGTTAACACAAGGCGGCAAACAGATCCATTCAAAAGAGGCCTTTTATTATCAAAAAGAAGATAAGCTCGTCCTCTTGGGAGAACCTACAGCCTTGGAAAAAGACTATCAGGTCACGGGCACGAAGATGACGATTTTTTTACACGAAAACCGGAGTATCGTAGAGGGTAGCAAAGTGGTCATTCAACCGAAAGATCATCTGCAGAAATAGTTCGATCCCCTTTGGTAAAGGAACCCGATGATCCTGAGCGCCAGACATCTTGAGAAAAGCTTTCGCCGCCGTAAAGTCGTTAAAGATGTGAGCGTTGAAGTCAAGACCGGGGAAGTCGTGGGCTTGTTGGGGCCGAACGGGGCCGGAAAGACAACCGTCTTTTATATGATAGTGGGTCTGATTGCCGCGGATCAGGGGGAAATCTGTCTGGATGACCAGGCCATCACGAATCTGCCCATGTACCGAAGAGCCCGTCGGGGAATCGGGTATCTTCCTCAGGAGCCGTCTGTTTTCAGAAAACTGACGGTCGAGGAAAACCTGCTCGCCATTCTTGAGACGTTGGATCTGTCATCCGTAGAACGTCAAGACCGCCTCCATGTCCTTCTTAATGAATTGAATATTGCCCATCTGGCCAAAAGCAAAGCCTACACCTTATCCGGAGGCGAACGTCGGAGAGTTGAAATCACGCGATCGCTTGTGACCTCCCCGCAATTCCTCCTTTTGGATGAACCGTTTGCGGGTATTGATCCGATCGCGATTATTGATATTCAGAAGATTATCGGCCAACTCAAGGACAAGGGGATCGGGATCCTGATTACGGATCATAATGTGCAGGAAACACTTGAAATTACGGATCGTTCTTATATAATCAACGAAGGTGAAATTCTCGAATCAGGCACGTCGCATGATATTGCAAACAGCACCAAGGCCAAAGCGATTTATCTGGGAGAGAAGTTTCGGTTTCTTGGATGAGGCGTGACATGGGAATCTTGAGCAACACGGAAGCGCCGGCGAGATGAAGACCCGACTTGATTTAAGGCTTACGCAGAAGCTCGTCATGACGCCGCAGTTGCAGCAGGCCATCAAACTGTTGCAACTTTCCCGGCTGGAACTTTCGCAAACGGTCTCGCAAGAATTGCTCGAGAATCCCTTGCTCGAAGAATCCACGCAGGATCTCGAAGAGCCGGTGGATGAAAAGAAAACGCCGGACGATGAGGAACTTCCAGATCCCAAAGAAACAGAATTGTCATCACAGTGGGAGGAGTATATCGGCGATATACAGCGTGAGGACAAGTCCGGCGAGTATCCCTCCGCGGCTGGCGATGACGCCCCCTCTTATGAGCAAACCCTGACCCGACCGCAGTCCTTGTCGGAACATCTTCACTGGCAGTTAAGGATGTCTGTTGCGACCCCTCCTGAGGTGGAGATCGGGAAGCTCATCATCGGAAATATTGATGAGGAAGGCTATCTCCGCGTAGCGGTTGAAGAGCTGGCGGCATCGGCCGAGGCCACCATTGAAGAGGTCGAGCGCGCACTGAAACTTGTCCAGGGCTTCGATCCGATGGGGGTCGGTGCGAGAGATCTTCGGGAATGTTTATTGATCCAGTTGGAGCAACTCGGTTTAAAAAGCACCATTACCGAAGTCATGATCACCAACCACTTGAAGGAGATTGAGACCCGAAAGTATCAAGGCATTGCCAAATCTCTGGGAGTCAGGCTTGACGAAGTTTTAGCGGTGGTGAAGATCATTCAGGGACTCGAGCCTAAACCCGGTCGTCCTTTCTTCACGGATGAGGCTCAAGTTATTATTCCGGACATTTTCATTGTAAAATCGGATGACGACTATTCCGTTGTTCTCAACGATGACGGTCTCCCCAAATTGCGGATCAGTGCTTACTATCAAAAACTGTTATCCGAGAAATCACAGGCACCCGATACGATTCGTAACTATCTGGCAGACCGATTTCGATCCGCCGTCTGGCTGGTTCGCAGCATCGAGCAACGGAATCGGACGATTTGCAAGGTTGCGCAAAGCATTGTCAAGTTTCAGAGGGAATTTTTTGAAAAAGGGGTCGATTACTTGAAACCCCTGGTGCTGCGCCAGGTGGCGGATGATATTTCCATGCACGAATCAACCATCAGTCGTGTGACGACAAATAAGTATATGCATACCCCTCAGGGGATCTTTGAACTAAAATATTTTTTTAACAGCAGCATTACACGGGGCGGCGAGTTCGGCGGCGAGATGTCCTCCGTGTCCGTAAGGGAACTCATCCGGCAGATGGTGCTGCAAGAAGATCAGAAGAATCCCCTCAAAGATCAGGATATTGTTGAACGCCTGAAGGGCCAACATATTGAGATCGCGAGAAGGACGGTGGCGAAATACCGCTCTGAGTTGAAAATACCCCAGGCCAGTCGTCGTCGTTATGATTCCTGATATGACAGAAACCGTCTGAATTTTTAATTGGGGAGTCCGTCATGCAAGTTACAATTACGGGCCGGCATGTTGAAGTCACCCGGGCATTGCGCGATTATGCGGAGGAAAAAATAAAAAAGTTATTTCGCTATTCATTTAAGCCCATGCAGGCTACGGTGCGACTGGCGGTTGAAAAATATCGACACATGGCCGAGATCGTGCTTTGGGTGGACGGAAATCGGATCCTGGCCAAGGGAGAGACCGATGAAATGTATCAATCCATTGATCTGGCAATCGAAAAGATTGAGCAGCGGCTGAGAAAGTACAAAGAGAAGCTGTCCCGACACAAACTGCCTTCAAGCAACCGATCCCGTGCTCGCAAGGCGTTGATACCGAAGCCTGTTGTCGTTCGCGATGCCCATATCGTATCGACACTTTCCTTAGACGACGCCTTTTCCCGGTTAGCATCCAAGAAAAATAAGTATCTGGTTTTTGTGGACGACGCGGATGAGAAATTGAAATTACTGGTTTGCGAAAAGGATGACGATTTTAAAATAACCGAGCTGATCATTGACTGAAAGGATTGACTCGGTTTACCCCATAGGATCGAGTTGATTTACGGAAGAGTCTAATGGACCTTCGCTTGGTGATTGTCAGCGGTCTTTCCGGTTCCGGGAAGACCACTGCGTTGAAATGCTTCGAGGACCTCGGTTTTTTCTGCGTCGATAATCTGCCGCCTCCATTGTTACCCGTCTTTGCCGAGTTATGCATGCAATCCAGAACCGGGATCAAGAAAGTGGCTGTCGGAATTGATATCAGGGAGCGTGACTTTCTGGGGGATTTTTTGTCGGTTTCCGAGCAGATGAAAAAAGAAGACTATCAGTACGAATTGATTTTCTTCGAAGCCAAGGATGAGGTGCTCATCCGACGGTTCTCCGAAACCAGACGGCCGCACCCTCTTGCTAAAAACAGGCCGATTCTTGAAGGGATCCAGGAGGAAAGAGAGCAATTGGCGGAGCTTAAACGACGGTCCGATCGGATCATTGATACGTCCAATTTTACAATCCAACAATTGAAGGACATTGTTGTTCAATACTATGTCGATCATGGCGAGATCAGAAAACCATGTATTTCCATCATTTCGTTTGGTTACAAGTATGGGATTCCATATGAAATTGATCTGTTATTTGATGTTCGGTTTCTCCAGAACCCGAATTTTGTGTCCGAGTTGAAAGCTCTTTCAGGCGAAGACCGAGCGATCCAGGATTATGTATTTAAAAAACCGGAAGCGGAAACGTTTATTGATCATGTCAAATCATTCCTGACTTTTCTGGTTCCCTTCTATGAGAAAGAAGGGCGGCCTTATTTAACGATTGCCATCGGCTGTACCGGGGGACGCCATCGATCTGTCGCGATCGCTCGACGGCTTTACGATGATCTGAAAGCCGCCGAATATGATGCCGTGCTCCGACATCGTGATATCCACCGGGATCATTAAATGAGCGTGAAATCTAAAAAACCGCTGCTTCTAACGCTTAATCTGGAACACTGTTTGCCGGGGACCTTGATTGGGTTGCTCAAAGACCGCTTCACCGATGGATTGATCCTTGACAAAATTGCAAAGTTCCATGCCCGGAACGAGATTCTCATGGAGATGTTATTAACCCACCCGCGCGTGATGCCGCAGACGCTTCTTCATCTTTTTAATCTCGCATCAGCTGATTTTAAAAAACGAATTTCAGAACGGTTGAAAAAAGCGCCGCCCGCCTCCTTGGAAAAAGGGCTGGTGCCGGTTAAAGGCCTTAACGAGGGACAGGCTTCCAGTGAAAATGTCGCCCACGCGGAGCATCAAACACTAGAGCAGGAAACACTGTACCAACGGGTACAACACCTGACGGTTGCTGAAAAAGTGCAATTTGCCCTTCGAGCCGGCAAGGATGCACGAAGCCTCCTGCTCAAGGATCCCAATCGTCAAGTGGCCCAGGCCGTATTGGCCAGCCCGAAAATTACGGAAGACGAAATTCTTTTAATCGCGCAGTCCAAAAATGTTTCGGATGACATCTTGCGCACCGTTGGAAAAAATAAGGAGTGGTTGAAGAACTATGCGGTAATTCTTTCGCTTGTCAGTAATCCGAAAACTCCTTTGGGGATTTCAATGCCTCTGCTGACCTCCATCCGGGTTAAGGATCTCGGTATTATTTCAAAAAACAGAAATGTTCCGGAAGCCATTCGATCGGGTGCCAGTCGCCTCCTATCGGCCAAGCAAAAGCAATCCTAGCCTTAAATCCGTCCTCTTAGACCCCCTACCCATTGGGGATACCTTCTTTCAGTCTACCAGCCGCTTGATCTATTGAGGAAAAGTTCGATTCGAACCTCAAAATGGCTTGACAAGTTAAATATAGTGAGTATACTTGCTATTATTAGTTCAATAGATCTGAAAAATTTTATTATCATAAAGCATATAGGTTGATCAAATGACGAGCAACATCAGAGTGAAGCGCTACAAGACGCGGGACATCTGCAAGGTTTTCGATATTTCAAAGGCCACGCTCTTTCGATGGGAAAAGGAAGGACTGATCTCCAATGTCGGCCGGGACTGGCGTAATTGGCGACTGTATTCGGAGCAGAATATGAAGGAGATTCGAAAAATCATGCAGGCCAGAAACAACCGTCATGGGTAGTTGTCGCTTTGAAAAACAGGAGTCTTTTTAATGTTGTTCTCATTCTCAAAAGCGCGGCCGCTTTTCGGCCTGGACATCGGCTCCAGCGCGGTTAAAATTGTCCAGCTCCGGGAAACCAAAAAAGGATATTTCTTGGAGAAATTTGGAATCAAGCCGTTGGCGCCCGAGATGATTGTGGACGGGACGGTGATGGATGCGGGGCGTGTTGTGGAAGCTGTGAAAGAACTGTTGGCCGAACAAAAGGTCAAGCTCAAGGATGTGGCGATTGCCATTTCAGGCCATTCCGTGATTGTTAAAAAGATTAACCTTCCCGTGATGACCGAGGAGGAACTTGAAGAATCGATCAAATGGGAGGCTGAGCAGTACATTCCGTTCGATATCAACGACGTTAATATCGATTTTCATATTCTGGGAACAAATGAAGGACAGGACGGGCAAGCTCAGATGAGCGTCCTACTGGTGGCCGCCAAGAAGGACAAGCTCAATGAATATACATCCCTGGTGGCCGAGGCCGGTCTGACGCCGCTGGTGGTGGATGTAGACGCGTTCGCCATTGAGAATATGTACGGCGTAAATAATGACGTTCAGGAAAGTGAAGTTATCGCATTGGTGAACATCGGAGCCAGTGTGATGAACATCAATATACTGAAGAACACGATGTCCGCTTTTACGCGCGATATTTCAATCGGGGGCAATCGTTACACCGAAACGATTCAGAAGGAGCTGAATCTGAGTTATCAGGATGCGGAACAAGCCAAGTTGCTTGAAAGTCCCGAGAATGTTAACCCCGAGGCCTTGGCCGCGGTCATGAACGCTGTTAATGCCGAAGTGGCTGGTGAGATCGTGCGCTCGATTGATTATTTCAAGACAACTACGATGCAGGAAAGTATTGATAAGGTCGTCTTGTGCGGAGGCGCAGCCAAAGTCAAAGGGCTGGTTTCGTTGTTGGGAGAGCGTTTGGGAGTGGGTGTTGAACTGGCGAATCCGTTCAATCGGGTTGAGATCGATGCGAAATTGTTCAACATCGAACAAATCCAGGACGTCGCACCCCAAGCGGCGGTGGGTGTCGGTTTGGCAATGCGGAAAACAGGTGATCGATGATTAAAATCAATTTATTGCCGGTTCCAAAAGCACGCAAAGCCAAGAAACAGATGGAGGTCCAGTACGAATTGGTTTTGGCGGGTGTGCTGATTGGTTTCGTCCTCATGGCGTGTGTCTATTTTTGGTATTTATTGGACTCCAGGATCGGACGACTTCAAAATGAAAAAGCCAAAGCCAATACCGAGTTGACCGTATTGAAGGAAAAGGTCAAGGAGGTGGAAAACTATGAAAGCAATAAAAAGGTCTTGGAAGAAAAAAACCGGATCATTGAGCAACTCAAGAAAAACCAGGGAGTCCCAGTTCGTTTGTTGGATGAAATCAGCCGCAGCATGGACCCGCTCAAGATTTGGTTGAGCAATATGACGGAACAGGACTCTAAAGTTGATATCGACGGCAAGGCCATTACCAATGCGGATATAGTTGATTTTATCAACCATCTTAAGAACGCGAAGGTTTTCACGGATATTCAGCTGATCGAGTCTCGACAGGCGGTAGAGTTAAATGTTCCCATTTACAGTTTTAAGCTTCGATGCACGATGGTGATCTGAATGAACCTTGATTTCGTGAAAAATCTTCCGCCCTACCAGAAAATGCTGGCGCTGGGTTTGACTGTGATACTGATCGTAACGGTGTTTCTCTTGGAATTTTATTTTCCAAAAAACAACCAGATCGTGGGTCTGCAAAGCGAAATCGGCAAGTTGGAAGGCGAAATCGGAATTAATCGTGCAAGGGTTGAGAAGCTGGACCAATTAAAAAAGGAGAACGCCGAGCTCGAGAGACAACTGGCCGAGAAAAAAGAGCAGCTTCCACCCGAAGCCGAGGTGGCCAGTCTTCTGAAGCAAGTTTCCGATTTGGGACTTCGCGTCGGTCTGGATTTTAAATTGTGGCGGCCCGCGGCTAAGAAGGAAGACCCCAGCGGTCTGTATATGGAGATTCCTGTGGATGTTGAGATCGGCGGCGGGTATCACATGACGGCTTCGTTTTTTGACAGTGTGAGCAAACTGTCACGGATTGTGAATATCAGGAATATCAAAATGGGAAACGCCCATGTTGACAGGGGGCGCCTGATTATACAGACCGGATTTATTGCCACTGCTTTTGCGGCCTCTGAACAGAAACCGGGTAACGAGAAAAAACCGCAGGCAGGGAAGGGCAAACCGGCGCCGCCCAAAGGCGGTGAAGGCGCCCGTTCAACAGAGACCGAGTAAAGGCAATATGCATTATCAAGAAGGTCCTAGGAAGGGATATTGCATGGTTGTTGGAAAGACATGGCGGGGTGTCTCCCGGCAGGTGGTATTCATCTGTGTTGTCACCATCTTGACGTCCTTTGGGTGTGGAAGCGGGCCGCCGCCGCAGGGACCATCCGCAGCCAAACCGGGGGCGTCTAAAAACCCCGGGCCGTCGGTACAGACTCCCGCCATGGATAATAAAACGGAAGGTTCCGCGATTCCGCCGCCTCCGTATGCCTACAACCCGGAAGGACGTCGGGATCCGTTCCGTTCGATCCTGGTCAAGAGCGAACTGGGCAAAAGCTTGGAGAACCTGCCGGCCCTGTTACGCACAGAGGTCGGTGAACTTCGCCTCATCGGGATTGTTTGGGGAGGGTTCGGTTATTCCGCCATGGTTCAGACCCCGGATGGCAAGGGATATACGATTCATGTCGGAACACCGTTGGGACCGAATCGAGGAAGAGTTCAGAAGATTACGGAACGGTATCTTACGATTGAGGAAAGATATGTCGATATTTTCGGAGAAAATAAGGTGCGGGAAGTCAAGCTGGATCTTCATCCCCAAAAGGAGGGGAGCGAATGAAACATAAGAGGCTTTTTGTTTGGCGATCGTTCAGCGGAGTCCTGTCGTTGGTCGTGGTATTGGGGTTGACGGCCTGTGCGTCCGTTCGTCAACAAACGAAACCGGGTGATGGGCTTAATACCATCCAGGATATTTCCGTGGTCGATCAGACGGATAAAACGGAAATCGTCGTGACAGCCCAGAAACCGCTGGTCTACACCTCCTACCAATTGACCGATCCGCCGCGACTGATTGTCGATCTGGCCGGCGCTTCCGTCGGAACATTCAAAGACCGGCTGACGATCGGAAAGGGGGCCGTCACGGAACTACTGCCCATCGAGGGGGAAAAGCCCAGCAACGTGGTTCGGTTGGAGATTACGCTGACGGATGCCGTCCTCTCTCACGTACGGGCGGACGGTGAAAAGTTACTGATTGATGTCGATAAGCCGGTGGGCGCGGCGGTTGGGGAAACGACGGCCCCGGTTCCCACCGAAGCGGCCACGGAAGCGGCGGTCCCGCCCCCGACGGTTGAGGAAAAACCGCTTCCGAGCGGACTGAGCGAGCCGAGTTTGCCGCCTGCGAAGACGGTTTCAAAATTAAAGGTTGAACCGGATCAAGACAAGATAACCATCATCCTTACGGCGGATGGGATTTTGAAACCGGATGCCTTCATGGTTGAAGGAAACCGACTGGTGGTGGATCTGCCGGATGTGACGAACGGGATTCGACCGAATACGATCTCCGTCAAACACAAGCTTTTGAAGCGGATTCGCATCGGACAGCATGTAAAGCCTAAGAAAGTCCGTGTGGTTCTTGATCTGAAGACGAAGGTCACCTTCGCGGTCGATCAGTCAGGGAAACAGTTCGCGATCACCGTCAGCGCGGTTCCGACGACCGCCGAACCCGTCCCGGCGGCCTCGGAGATGAAGTCCAAAGAGACTCCGGAAGAGAAAACGCCGACGCCGGAGGCCTCGGTCGAAAAACCTCGGAAAAAAACCGTCGAAAAACCGAAGGAAAAGATCGCCGAGCGGGAAAAAGCCGAACCGTCTCCGATGATTCCCGAGCCGGCGCCTTCCGTGCTCGTCGAACCGTCGAAACGAGAAGAGCCCGCTCTGCAGAAGAAGTATGTGGGACGAAAGGTCTCTCTCGATTTTCAGGATGCCGATATCAGCAACGTCCTTCGCCTGCTGGCCGATGTCAGCGGACTTAACATCGTGATCAGCGATGATGTCAAAGGGAAGGTGACGCTCAAATTGATCAATGTGCCGTGGGATCAGGCGCTGGATATTGTTCTAAAGATGAATAATCTGGGACAGGTTCGGGAGGGGACCATCATCCGCGTGGCCACCGTTGCGAGCATCACCAAGCAGCAGGATGACGAAGCCCGCGCGAAGGAAACCAAGGTTCGAGCGGAAGACCTGGTCACGAAGGTGGTTTACGTGAATTATGCCAAGGCCGAAGATCTGGTCGAAACGCTGAAAAAGAACCTGAGCCCAAGAGGGGACATCACGATCGACAAGCGAACAAACACCATGATTGTGAAGGATGTCAACAAACAGGTCATGGAAGTGGTCTCCCTTGTTAAAACACTGGACACCCGGACACCCCAGGTTCAGATTGAGGCCCGCATCGTTCAGGCCGATACCAGTTTCGCCCAGTCCCTGGGAATTCAGTGGGGCGTCGGTTTCAGCCATATCGGTTCAAACAATATTTCCCAGATCCAAGGAGTCAACAGCGGAGCACCCTCGCAGCCGGGTTTTGGATCATTCGCGCCGGATTTTTCCGTGAATCTCCCCGGGACCGTTTCCGGTTTAAGCGCCGTGCCCGCCATCGGGTTTAATTTCGGGCGATTTACGGACAACCCCATTAATCTCGATCTGCGAATCTCGGCTGGCGAACTCAATGGTTTAACGAAGACGATATCGAGTCCGAAGGTGACGACGCTGGACAACGTCAAGGCCAAGATCGAACAGGGCGAGTCCATTCCGTTCCAGACCACATCGCAGACGGGCACGCAGACCACCTTTGTGGACGCCAATCTGACGCTGGAGGTGACGCCCCATATCACAACGGACCGGAGCATCATTATGAAGGTCAAGGCGGCCCGGAACTCCATCGGAAGCTTCAGTGGTCCGGCCGGGCCCAGCATTGCAAAACGTGAAGCCACGACCGAAGTGCTGGTGAAGGACGGCGAGACGACCGTGATCGGCGGGATTTTCGTGGACGAGAACAAGAATACCGAAACGGGCATCCCCTTGCTTTCGAGGATCCCGATCCTCGGCTGGTTGTTCAAGAACGAAACCAAGACGGACACCAAGAACGAACTGCTGATCTTTCTGACGCCTAAAATCGTGAAAGACTGAAAACGGAAAGAGAGTCGATGCTTCGGTATCTGAATGGCGGCGAGTCACATGGGAAACTGCTTCTGGCGGTGATCGAAGGAATGCCGGCCGGTGTCCCGATCACCGAGGCGGAGGTCAATCTGGATCTGTCCCGTCGCCAGAAGGGATACGGGCGCGGCGGCCGGATGAGGATCGAGCAGGACCGGGTGGAGTTCGTCGCCGGCGTCCGCAAAGGCTATACGTTGGGCAGTCCGGTCGGGTTGCAGATCGAAAACAAGGACTGGAAGAATTGGCAGGAAATCATGACGGCCGAACCCGGAGAACCGGCCACCCAGCGCGTGGTGACTAAACCCCGTCCGGGGCATGCCGATCTGGTCGGTGCGATCAAATACGCCCACACCGATATCCGGAACGTTCTTGAAAAGGCCAGCGCGCGTGAGACCGCGATCCGCGTAGCAATCGGCGCCGTGGCCAAGGCCCTCCTCAGCCAGTTCGGGATTACGGTGGCAAGTCACGTAAGAGAAATCGGCGGGGTTCCGGCCGAGACGGGCCGGATGACCGTGGCCGATATTCGGGCTGCAGCGGAGGAGTCCGAAGTTCGGTGTGCGGATGCGGCGGCGGCCGAGAAAATGATCGCAAGGATACGGGAGGCCAAGGAAAAGGGGGACACGCTCGGCGGGGTATTCGAAGTCCTGGTCCACAATGTTCCGATCGGTTTGGGCAGCTACAGTCAGTGGGACCGGCGATTAAACGCCCGCCTGGCCTTTGCCTTGATGAGCATTCAGGCCATGAAGGGGGTCGAGATTGGGATGGGGTTTGAATCCGCCCGGCGTTTCGGTTCCGAAGTTCATGACGAGATTTTCTACGATGAACCCGGCCAGGCCTTTTATCGCAAGACCAACAATGCCGGTGGTCTGGAGGGAGGGGTGACGAACGGTCAGCCGGTTGTACTGCGCGTCGCGATGAAACCGATCGCGACGCTCTATTCGCCGCTGAAAAGCGTCGATATCAAGACGAAGGCTCCCTTTGAGGCCACCGTGGAGCGTTCCGATATCTGCACCGTTCCGGCGGCCAGCGTCATCGGGGAGGCGGTCGTTGCGTTTGAACTGGCGGCCGCGATGACCGAAAAATTCGGAGGCGACAGCCTGATCGAGATGAAACGCAATTACGACAGTTACATGGACTATGTCAAGAACTGGTAATGAAGAATATTGTCTTGATCGGTTTCATGGGAACCGGGAAAAGCGAAGTCGGGAGGCGGCTGGCCGGAGAGCTCGGCTGGGTGTTTGAGGACACCGATCTTCGAATTCAGGATCGTGAAGGCCGGACGATTCCGGAGATTTTCAAACAGTCCGGTGAGGCTTCCTTCAGACGATTGGAGAGGGACATCGTGGCGGAATTGGCCCGAAAAGAATCCAGCGTGATCGCGACGGGAGGCGGGGCGGTGACGGATCCCGTGAACCTCCGCAATCTCCGTCGGAACGGAATCCTGATCGGACTGGAAGCCTCGCCCGATGCGATTCTGGCCCGGACGGCCGGATCGGATCGTCCCTTGTTGCTGCATGAAGACCGACTTCATAAAATCCAGGAGCTCCTGGAATCCCGTCGGCCGCATTATCGCCTTTCGGATTACCGGATCAACACCACAGATCGAGACCCTGGGCAGGTTGTGAAGATGATAAAAAACATCCTGTCCTCGGACGCTCCCATCCGGGTGGATCTGGGAGACCGGAGCTATTCGATCGAGATCGGAAGCGGGATTCTTTCCCAAATCGGCGAGCGGATGGCTGCGCTGGGGATCAAAGGCAGGGTGGCCGTGATCACGAATCCACGCGTGGGGCGCCTCTACGGGTCCGTCGTTGCACGCAGCCTTCGGAAGGCCGGGTTCGATCATATTACCGTAACGCTGCCGGACGGCGAGCGGTTCAAGAATCTCAAATCGGTTTCCCGGGTTTATGACGAACTGGTCCGGAAGTCATTCGAGAGAAGCTCAACCGTGCTGGCGCTGGGCGGCGGCGTGATCGGGGACCTGGCCGGCTTCGCGGCCGCGACCTTCATGCGGGGCATCGGGTTCGTTCAGGTCCCGACAACGCTGGCGGCACAGGTGGACGCCGGCATCGGGGGCAAGACGGGGGTGGATCATTCGAAGGGGAAAAACCTGATCGGCGCCTTTCATCAACCGAAATCGGTCTTCATTGATCCGACCGTTTTAAAAACGCTCGACCGACGGGAATTCGTCTCGGGGCTCGCGGAAATGATCAAGTATGGTGTGATACGGGACGAGGAATTTTTCTCCTATCTGGAAGACAATATGGACAAAATCTTGAACCAGGAGCCGGCGGCTCTGACCCATGCGATACGCCGGTCCTGCGCCGT
Source organism: Nitrospirota bacterium (assembly GCA_016200255.1). Taxonomy (GTDB): domain Bacteria; phylum Nitrospirota; class Nitrospiria; order JACQBZ01; family JACQBZ01; genus JACQFA01. The sequence continues at coordinate 24,971 of JACQFA010000006.1, forward strand.
CAAGGCCGATGTGGTTCAAAAGGATGAGCGGGAGGGCGGATTAAGAAAAATTCTTAATTATGGGCATACCTTCGGGCATGCGCTCGAGACGGCCACGAAATACCGTGCCTATCTCCACGGTGAGGCCGTTTCGCTTGGGATGGTCTTTACCGCGCAACTGTCGGTCCGGCTTGGCCTTTCGGACACCGTCGTTGCCCGCCGTCAAATCGAACTGCTGAAACGCGCCGGGCTTCCGGTCGCCTTGCCGAAAATCAAGACGGCCGATATACTTAAAAGCATGACGCTGGACAAAAAAGTCTCTGATGGCCGCATCCATTTTGTTCTGGCCGAGCAGATCGGGCGGGTCATCGTAAAACCGGTTGAAAAAAAACGGATCGCCGGATTGTTAAAGACGGTGCTCCGATAGATTCCCGGCGAGCCCCTTTCAGATGGGTCAACTAAAGGAGGACGAGGTGAACAAGATCATTCAGGCAAGGACATGGCGGATCTGGCTTTCACTGGGGGCCACGGCCATCGTCGGAATTGCTCTGGGCTGCGGCCAGGTCGGCGGCGCCGGGCAGTGTAATGGCGTCGATGTCACCGGGGCCTGCGAGACGGTGGACTCAGTTGTCCCGACTGATCCACTGGGCGCGGGCGGTGACACACCCGATGTGGATGCCTATCAGACGGCGGTTTGCCCCACCAGCGGAACCGCCGAACCGTTCGGTGAGCATAAGGCCAATGTTACAATCTCGGCCAATCTTATGCCCGGTGTCACCTCCTCGGCGGCGCCGGCCTTCATCGAATTTACCAGTTACACGATCGACTATACCCCCAGCCCGACCAACCTGATCGCGGCTCCTCCCTTGACGTCCCAGGCTTTCGGTCCGATTTCGTTCAAGGTCAAGACGGACGGGACCCAGGTTACGCAAACGCTGGAGTTTGTAAATACGGTGACCAAAAAAGAATATGTGGATCTTGGCGGGAGCAAAAACCCCGCGATGACCTACTCGGCCAAATACACATTCAAGGGAACGTCAGAGTTTGCTAAGGATGTGGCCTTAGTCGGTTCCGCGACTTTTAATATGGGTGATTACAATTATTGCAAATAATGGTTCGTCATCGAAAAAGAGGTTGCCCAAGTGGGTAGAGCAAGTCCGGCCTGATCGGCCGGCACAAATTCAAGGAGGCGGAATGAAACGGACGGCGATTGGATGGATCGGAACCCTCGTGTTTCTGATGGCGGTGGCGGCCTGTAAGAATAATCCCGATATCACCGTCAATAACCCGACCGCCACCGGCCCCGGTGGACCAGGGACATCCGCGGCGGTCGCAACCATCACGGTCGTTCCGTCGGCGCCAGCGCCGGTGATTATCGGGAATACGATCCAGTTCACCGCAACCGCCCTGGATGCGACCGGCACGCCGGTCACCGGTGTGAGCTTTACCTGGGTTTCGAGCAGCCCGGCCGTCGCCTCGATCTCATCCACTGGGCTTGTAACCGGATTGACCGCCGGAACGACGGATATTACGGCCACGTCCGGGACGATCACAAACATACCAGCCGTCACCTTGACCGTGACCTGCGCAGGGATTCCGGCGAGCATTTCTACGCCGATCGCAACACCCAATCCGGTCAGCACCTTCGGCCAATCTAGCATCCAAGTCAACGTGACCGATTGCACTGGCAGCCCCGTTCCGGATGGAACCCAGGTCGCCTTTTCCGTTTCACCCACGAAGATCGGGACGATTACGGGCACCAGCACCAATCCGGCCACCACGACGGGCGGCCTCGCCACGGCCACTTTTACGGCCGCCAATGTCTTTGGGACGGCCACCATCACGGCCACGGTTGGTTCACTGACCAGCAATCCCGTCTTGGTCCCGGTGACGGCGCCGGCCGCGGGAAGCATTCAATTCCTGTCGGCCACACCGACCGTGATCGGTGTGAAGGGATCGGGCCAGATCGAGACCTCGACGATTCTGTTTCAAGTGAGCGATGTGAACGGCAACCCCGTGGTGGACGGAAGCCAGGTCATATTCGAGATGACCGGTCCCAACTGCACAAGCACGCAAAGCCCGCCGAGCGCGGCCACGTCCGACTGTCCGAACCCGGCGGGGGATTCGAACGATGAATATATCAACCCGGTGCTCGGTTCGACCGTCAACGGCGTCGCGACGACGATCCTCAACAGCGGAAAGGTCGCGGGGCCGGTCCTGATCAAGGCGACCGTGGCAAGCAACCTGGCGCTTGCGACCGCGGCCACCGGTGTTTCGATCGGCGGCGGCGTGCCGTCGGCCTCGCACTTTCATATCTCGGCCAGCCGGATCAATATCGCTGGGGATACCGATATCGGCGGATATGACGACCAGACCACCACCCTGACGGCCTATCTGGCCGATCGATTCGGGAATTCGAACGTGCTGAGCGGAACATCGGTTTCCTTTTACACCGAAGCCGGCCATTTGACATCGAGCAAGACGACAACCATCTGCAAGGTGCCGGGAGCCTGCACAATGGCGGAACTGGATGCACAGGGAGTCACAAGCGTGGGGCTGACGTCACAGGGAACGGTCCCGATCAATGTCTACCCCTGGCTGAATATGACCGCCACCTCTTCAAGCGCCGATATTACTTTAAGCTGGGATTCGCCTTGGATCTATTGGACCCGGTATTCGCCCTCGACTCCGGTCGGGTTTGACGTTTATCGGAACACGGTATTTGAAGGGATTCCGATCGATGCCTATGATCCGTCCAACACGGTCGGGTCGGCGATGTTAACGACTACCTGGAAATTGATTGCGAAGAATGTTCTCCTCGGTAGCCAGACGGCGATCGGAGGCGTGATCTGCGCCGCAACGGCGAACGGGGGCAGCTGCACCGATAGCAGCGTGGTGTTGGACACCACGTATTTCTACTTTGTGGTTGCCCGTGATGCGAACGGACGGGTAGCCGATTCGCCGGTATTATCCGCCACGAGGCGTGCATTCGGAGGTATCACCTCCGGAACGACGATTAATGAACCATCCTACGCGGATATATTCCCGACGCAGAATTTAATATCGGTCATGCCCGACCCCATTACGACCCCCATTCGTAACCCCCGGGACGGCTGGGTGACGGTTCTGGCCGTGACCCAGGGAGAAGAGGCCTTCACCGATCTGAACGGCAACGGGGTTTATGATGTCGGCGAGCCGTTCATTGATACGAACGGCGAGCCCTTTTTGGATGCCAATGACAATGGCGTCTATGATCCGCCCGAGACCTTTCTGGATCTCAATCAAAACGGGATTTACGACATGGGCGAGCCGTTTGTCGATTCAAACGGAAACGGCGTCTATGATCCCGGCGATCCGTTTTTCATCGACGTGAACCATAACGGGGTCTGGGACGGGCCGAACGGCGTCTGGGACAGCAGTACGCTGATCTGGGAGAAGATCAAGCTGGTCTTCTCCGGTGCGATGGCGTTCGATTCGTACGACGGCGATGATCCGTCGCAGACCAATTGCCTAGGCATTTACGCACCGTTCAACTGTGCGCCCCAGTCCACAAGCCGGATCGAGATTGATTCGAAGCATCAGGATTCGAAGAATGCCGATTTTTTCCTCATTCAGAACGGCGACTGCGCCTTTTTTACAGTGTTTATTTCGGACGCGAATCTCAACCGGATGATTCCGGGAACCACCATTTCGATCAAGAACACAGGTGGAAAATTGAACGGCCCCACGTCGCTTTCCATTCCGGATGGTCTTTCAACCGGTCCCTATATTTTTGGAATCAGCCTGTGTGATGACGATTCGACCAAGATCAAGACCGATGGAGCATCCATTGAAGTCGACGTGACCTGGTCGCCCCCGAACCATGATATTATAGTCTATTCGATGTCGCTCAACGGGACCGTGGATTTCATTCCGACACCGGATCATGTGATCGTGACCCCGTCCGCCCCCTCGGTCGCAATCGCGGCTACCGTCCAATTGACGGCAACGGCGTATGACGCGAGTAATGTGGTCATTCCGGGTGTGACCTTTACATGGAGTTCAAGTAACCCTGCCGTTGCGACCGTGGATCCGACCGGATTGGTGACCGGTATCGCTTCCGGGTCGGCCACCATCTCGGCGACGTCTACCCCCGGCAACATCTCGTCGAACACGCCGCCGGGGAATTCGGCCATCGTGACCGTTCCTTAATACCATTGCCATTTGATCCACCGAAGGGGCAGGGAAGATTCCCTGCCCCTTCATTTTTAGCTCTATTTTTGTAAAACATGAGGTTGTGTTTGTAATAGATTGATTTATTATATTAATTTATCATTTCTGATTCACGCATGATTGTTCTTTTCCCGTCTTGGTTTTAATCCCGAATTGTGGTATAGTCCTTGCCACAACTCCCTGAATATGAAAGACGTCCATGATCGCGAAAGAGAAGCGAGTTAAAACCAGCGAGGAGAAGATCGCGCAGCTCAAACGCTCGCTGATCGAGAAGACACGCGAGCTTTCGCTGCTCCGCCAGATCAGCGAATCGATCAGCTGCAATCTGGACCTGGATGATGTCTTGAAGCAGATCATCGATATCATGGTCCAGGTCACCAAGTCGGACGCCTGTCTGTTGTATCTGTACGATGACCGGAACAAGGAATTGATACTCAAGGCGACCAAGAACCCGCATCCGAAGCTGATCGGGCGCATCCGGCTGGAGCTGGGCGAGGGGATCACGGGTTGGGTGGCAAGAGAGAAAAAGCTCGTGGCGATTGCAAAGAACGCGAGCGATGACCCGCGCTTCAAGGTGTTCCATAAACTTCCCGAAGACCGCTACCATGCCTTTCTTTCGATCCCGGTCATCTCCAAGAACGAGGTGATCGGGGTGATCAATGTGCAGCACAAACGGCCGCACCATCATTCGATCAACGAGCTCGCGCTTCTCACCACGATCGGCCATCAGGTCGGCGGGGCGATCGAAAACGCCCGGCTGTATGAGGAAATGTCGAAGAAGGCGATGCAGATCGAAACGCTGTCTCAGGTCAGCAAGACGATCGCGTCCAACCTCTATTTGAAGGAGATCCTCCAGTTGATCGTTGCGATGACGGCCGAAATGATGAACTCAACTATCTGTTCGATCATGCTGCTGGATGACGAAAAACAGGAGCTGGAGATTGTGGCGACCCAGAGTTTGAGCGAGGAGTACCGGAAAAAACCGAATCTGAAGGTCGGCCAGAGCATCAGTGGTCAGGCGTTAAAGGAAAAACGGCCGATCGCCGTGAAGGACGTTACCCGGGAACCGGGCTATATGTATGCCGACCTGGCGCGCAAGGAAGGGCTTTGCTCGCTGCTGTCGGTTCCGATGATGATCCGCGACCGGGCCGTGGGCGTGATCAACAGTTACACCTCCCGCGAGCACACGTTTTATGACGAGGAGATCAAGATCCTTCAGGCCGTGGCCAATCAGTCGGCCGTCGCGTTCGAGAACACCAAACTCGTCCGCCGGTCGAACGAGATGCAGGAGGCGCTTGAGAACCGGAAGGTCGTGGAGCGCGCCAAGGGCGTACTGATGCGCGAGAAAAAAATCGCCGAGGACGAGGCCTTCCGCATCCTGCAGCGGCAGAGCATGAACACCCGAAAGAGCATGAAGGAGATTTCCGAGGCGATTATATTGGCCTCCGAGATCAAGTAGAAGTTGCAACTCAGGGGGGAAGAATGAGGACGCTGCGGATCGCGTTGGCCCAGATCAACAGCACGGTGGGTGATCTGGAAGGCAATACCGAGAAGATTTGCGAATACATTGAAAAGGCCAAGGCGCTGGAGGCCGATCTGGTGGCCTTTCCCGAGATGGCGCTTCCGGGTTATCCTCCCGAAGACCTTCTCTTAAAACCCCAGTTTGCCCGGGACAATCTGCACTATCTCCAAAAAGTGATCAAGCAGACGAAGGGCATCACGGCCGTCGTCGGCATGGTGGACCGTGAGGACGATATCTACAACGGCGCGGCCGTGATTCATGACGGCGCGCTGATCACGATCTATCATAAAATCCATCTTCCCAATTACGGCGTTTTCGACGAGTATCGGTATTTTCAGGCCGGCACGGAATGTCCGGTGGTCGTGGTCCGGGATGTGGCGGTCGGCATCAATATCTGCGAAGACCTCTGGCATCCGGAAGGGCCGATGCTGACGCAGAGCCTGGGCGGGGACGCCGAGTTGATCGTGAGCATCAACGCCTCGCCGTATCACCGTGGGAAGACGAAATTCCGCGAGCAGATGCTGGCCACCCGCGCGCGCGACAACGGCGTGATTGTGGCCTATGCCAACATGGTCGGCGGGCAGGACGAGTTGGTTTTTGACGGTCAGAGTGTGATCTTTGATCAAAACGGGCTTGAGATCGCCCATGCGCGAGCCTTTGAAGAGGAACTGGTGACGGCCGACCTGAATATCGACGGCGTATTCCGTGCGCGGCTGCATGATCCCCGGCGCCGCCAGAAGAGACTGGCGTTTATCGCGGAAAACCCTCCCGTGAAACGGTTCGTCCTGTCGCATCGTGTCGAGCCGTCCAAAAAGCGGCCGCTTCATCCCAAATCGTACGAGCCGCTCCATCCTTCCATGGAAACCTACCGCGCGTTGACGCTGGGCGTGAAGGACTATGTCACCAAAAACGGATTCTCCAAGACGGTCATCGGGGTCAGCGGCGGGATCGATTCGGCTCTCACGGCCCTGATCGCGGTGGACGCGCTCGGTAAGGAAAACGTGGTCGGAGTCTTCATGCCGTCCCAGTACACCTCCAACGCCAGCGAGGAAGACAGCCATCTATTGGCGAAAGCCCTTAGTATCAAGCTGCTCACGGTTCCGATCAAGGAGGTTTTTCAGACCTACCTCAAGCTGTTTGGCAAGGAGTTTAAAGGTCGGGCCGTCGATACCACGGAGGAAAATCTTCAGGCCCGGATTCGTGGAAATATTCTGATGGCCTTCTCGAACAAGTTCGGATGGCTGGTTTTAACCACCGGCAACAAGAGTGAAATGAGCGTCGGGTATGCGACGCTGTACGGCGACATGGCCGGCGGTTTCGCCGTGATCAAGGATGTTCCCAAAACACTGGTTTACGAACTGGCCAATCACCGGAACAACCAGGAGAAGCGGCCGATCATTCCCCAACGGGTATTTAAACGTCCTCCCACGGCCGAATTGAAGCCGGGCCAGACCGATCAGGACACGCTGCCGCCCTACGCCGTTCTGGATCCAATCGTCCTGGCGTATGTCGAGGAAGATGTGGGCTACGAAGAACTGGTTTCGATGGGGTTCGACCGGAAGACGGTCGAGAAGGTGATCCGGATGGTGGATCACAGCGAGTACAAGCGCCGCCAGGCCCCGATCGGGATCAAGATCACCCCCCGCGCCTTCGGCCGGGACCGCCGCGTCCCGATCACGAACCAGTATAAAGAGATACAGACGAAGTAAGATCCGGTCTTGCAATTATACATAAAAACATCGAATAAAACCGAAAGGAATTTCATTGGCGACGTATCAATATATTTATACCATGAATAAGGTCACCAAGATTGTTCCGCCGAAGCGGAAGATACTGGAGGATGTTTCGCTCTCGTTTTACCCCGGCGCGAAGATCGGGGTGTTGGGGCTGAACGGCTCCGGAAAGTCGAGCCTGCTTCGGATCATGGCGGGGGTCGACGCCGATTTCTTGGGCGAGGCGAAGCCGGCGAAGGGGGTGCGGATCGGTTTTCTACCGCAGGAACCGAAGCTCGATCTTACAAAAGATGTCCGCGGCAACGTGGAGGAAGGAGTCGCGGATACGAAGGCGCTGCTCGATGAGTTCAACGCGGTCAACGCGAAATTCTCCGAGCCGATGTCGGACGACGCGATGGCGGCGCTGCTTGAGAAGCAGGGCCAGCTGCAGGAGCGGATCGACGCGGTCAATGCCTGGGAATTAGACCGGCAGCTGGAGATCGCGGCCGACGCCCTTCGGCTTCCTCCGTGGGATGCCGAGGTCGCCACGCTCTCCGGCGGCGAGAAGCGCCGTGTGGCGCTTTGCAAACTTCTCCTCTCCGCGCCCGACATGCTTCTGCTGGATGAACCGACGAACCATCTGGACGCCGAATCGATCGCCTGGCTGGAGCGTTTCCTCAAGGAATTCACCGGCACCGTCGTCGCCGTGACGCATGACCGGTACTTTCTCGATAACGTGGCCGGTTGGATTCTCGAACTCGATCGCGGCAAGGGGATTCCATGGGAGGGGAATTATTCGTCCTGGCTGAATCAAAAAAACGCAGCGCCTCGCCCAGGAGGAAAAGCAGGAGAGCGCCAAGCGTCGTGCGTTGCAGCATGAGTTGGAATGGGTTCGGACCGCGCCGAAGGGCCGGCATGCCAAGAGCAAGGCGCGTCTGACCGCCTATGAAGAGCTGGCGTCGGAGGAATCGCAGTCTCGAAATGAAACGAAGGATATCATGATCCCGCCGGGGCCGCGGCTGGGGGATCTCGTCATCGAGGCGGCCGATCTCAAAAAGGGATTCGGCGACCGGCTCTTGATCGACGGTTTGAATTTCAGCCTGCCGCGCGGCGGGATCGTCGGGATCATCGGGCCGAACGGCGCCGGGAAGACGACCCTCTTCAATATGATCGCGGGGCTGGAAAAGCCGGAGGAGGGAGCGCTTCGGGTCGGGGACTCCGTCAAGCTGGCCTATGTCAACCAGTCGCGCGACACGCTCGACAATAAGAAAACGGTTTATGAGGAAATTTCCGGCGGAAACGATATCATCCTGGTCGGAAAGCGGGAGCTTCCGGCGCGGGCCTATGTCGGCGGTTTTAACTTTAAGAACACCGACCAGCAAAAGCGGGTCAAAACGCTCTCCGGCGGGGAGCGAAACCGGGTTCATCTCGCGAAGTTGTTGAGAAGCGGCGGAAACGTTTTGCTGCTCGACGAGCCGAGCAACGATCTGGATGTAGAGACCATTCGCGCCTTGGAAGAGGCGCTCCTTGATTTTGCCGGCTGCGCGCTGATCATCAGCCATGACCGTTGGTTTCTGGACCGGATCGCCACGCACATTCTGGCGTTCGAGGGGGAAAGTAAGGTCGTCTGGTTCGAGGGGAATTATCAGGAGTACGAGGCCGACCGCCACAAGCGCCTGGGAACCGACGCCGATCAACCGCACCGGATTAAATATAAAAAGCTGGTTCGATAGATCTGCGGCGCCATAATATTTCTTGACTGGACTTTGATCGCTGTGTTATAAAAAGTCAGACACAACGATGTGTTCAATGACGAGGGCGTCTTCTTTCATCCAAGAGAAGACGCCTTTTGCCTATTATAGGGGCTTGCGTCGCCCCCTCCACCGGCGAAGCCGGATGGAGCCTCCTCCTCTCGCTCGTTTTGCTCGCTGGATGAGACCTACGAACGACGAGAGTCTGAGGCCAGATTCTTGATAGGAGGGTAATTTTGAAGAAAATTGAGTCTTACATCCGTGCGGAAAAACTGGGTGAAGTGAAGGAGGCTCTGACCCGGATCGGGATCCAGGGAATGACGATCATGGAGGTCCGGGGCTTCGGGCGCCAGCGCGGCCATATCGAGTTGTATCAGGGCGCGGAGTACTCGTTGGACTTCGTTCCGAAAATGAAGATCGAGATCTTTGTTCCGGCCGTGGACGCCCCCCGGGTGGTCGAGGTGCTGATGCACTCGGCCTCGACCGGACGGACGGGCGACGGAAAGATCTTCGTGCTTCCGGTGGAGGTGGCCGTCCGCATCCGAACCCAGGAACGCGGCATCCCAGCCGTTTCAATGTGAGCGATCCAGTCGGCATGAAGACGGAAGATACGCCTCTCAAAATTGCGGAGCTGACCGCGCTTTATGAGATCAGCCGCGCGCTGGCCTTTTCGCTGAATTTGAAAGAAACGTCGCGCAAGATCCTCGAGATTCTGGCGTCGATTCTCGATATGCGCCGCGGCACCGTGACCCTGCTCGATCCGGAAACGGGCGATCTGGTGATCGAGACGGCCCACGGCCTGACGGACGAAGAGATCGCCCGCGGCCGGTTCAAGGTCGGCGAGGGGGTGACCGGCCGTGTCTTTGAAAAGGGCGAGCCGATGATCGTTCCGGACGTGGGACGCGAGCCGTTGTTTCTGAACCGGACCCGATCGAGAGGCGATCTCACCAAGGAACGGATCGCCTTTCTCTGCATGCCGGTGAAGATCCATGGCGAGACGATCGGGGTCTTGAGCGTGGACCGGCTGTTTCGATACGGATCGTCCGATTTCGAGGATGATGTCCGCGTACTGACCGTCGTTGCCTCGCTGATCGGGCAGGCCGTCAAGCTTCAGCAAACCGTTTCGCGGGAAAAACGCGAACTCCTCGAACAGAACATCCAGCTCCAGAGCGAACTGAAAAACCGTTACCGGATCGGGAACATCGTCGGGCAAAGCAAGGTCATGGACGAAGTATTCCGGTCCGTGCTGCAGGTCTGCAGATCCAAGGCGACGGTGCTTTTGCGGGGCGAATCGGGGACCGGCAAGGAACTGATCGCGCGGGCGATTCATTACAACAGCCCCCGGGCCGAGCGGCCGTTCATCAAGATCAATTGCGCCGCGCTGCCCGAGACGCTGCTGGAGAGCGAGCTGTTCGGCCACGAGCGCGGGGCGTTTACGGGTGCGACGCAGCTTCGAAAGGGACGCTTCGAACTGGCCGATGGAGGGACGCTCTTTTTAGACGAGATCGGCGACATTCCGCTCGCGACACAGGTCAAACTCCTCCGGGTGCTTCAGGAGCAGCGGTTTGAACGCGTCGGCGGATCCCAGACTCTATCGGTGGATGTCCGTCTGGTGTCCGCAACCCATCGCAACCTTGAGGTCGCCATCACCGAAGGCACCTTCCGTGAAGACCTCTATTATCGTTTGAATGTCGTTCCGATCTTCCTTCCATCCCTGAGAGAACGGAGGGAGGATATCCCTCTTTTGATCGAATATTTCCTGTCCCGCTGCAACAAGGAACATCACAAGCAGATTCGGATCGCTCCGGACGTAATGAATGTCATGATCCAGTACCACTGGCCCGGCAACGTCCGCGAGTTGGAGAACTGCATCGAACGGATGGTGATCATGGCCGAGTCATCCGTCGTGACCTTTCAATCCATGCCCTCCAGCATCGCGTCATACTTTCAGGATGTCCGGGAGGTGACGCGTCAGACTACGACGGAAAAGCCGACGCTTCAATCCACCGTTGAACATCTGGAGCGCGAGCAGATGATTGCGGCCCTAAAAAAATGCGGCTGGGTGCAGTCCCGCGCGGCCCGGATGCTGGGCATCACCCCTCGCCAGATCGGGTATAAAATCAAGAAATATAAAATTGCATCACACCCATCCGAGATGTAGGACTTTCTACAAACTTGTTTCACTGATCCGACTCCTTTCCCCTTCCCGCAGACCATTCTTCTAAGTTGAACCCGTTGAATTTTATTAACTTCCCTCGCGGGATATTATTTTTTCAGATTCTGGCACAAAGGTTGCTGTTCTTCGTAGCAGGCTCTGATCGGTGACGACCAGCAATCGTTCCATGTTTGTATTGATAAGGAGGAGACTATGAAACCGCGTTTTAAAACAGTGGGTGAAATTCAGATCACGAACAAACTTTCATGCGTGGAGGATGTCCCGGCCTATACCGTGGCGCTGGAACTTCTCGATACCAGTTTTCAGGGCCTTCCGGTCCTGAGCCGTTCCGGCCGGGTCGTAGGCAAGCTGACTGAGATCGATTTGTTGAATGCCCTCAAAGCGGGCCGGGATCTGAAGACGACCCTGGCGGGGGAAATCATGGCGCCGCCTCCGCCGATCGTCAGGCCGGAGACACCGATCGAAGAGGCGATTGAAATCATGGATGTGAATCGTCTGGTCCGTCTGCCGGTCATCGATCAAGGACGATTTATCGGAAGCGTCACACGGCACGACCTGCTGCGGGCCTGGCTGGGCATCTGGCTGGATCATGAGAAGGGGAGTCATGTCGAAGTAATCGGATAAGGGATGCGGGATTGCAACGCGTTTGTCGTAGATGTAGCTGTTTCTACAAAATTGTCGTCCGGTTCCTCCGTGATTGGTTATCTTGAAACGCTTCTCTTGAATCTAATCGTTTGAATTGTAAACTCTTCCTTGACGAATCCGATCAGATTACCATTCTGGCATGAAGTTTGCTCATTACAAGGCACGGGAGTCATCCAATGCGTCGAGAAGGAATCAAGCCTCCAAAATTTGCGGATCAGTTTGCAAAGATCGATTTCGAGGCCGAACCCTTGCCTATTCTCTCTCTGTATCCCATTCCGGAAATGGTGTTGTTGGAGTCCCTGAAGATCAGCGTCTGCGGGCTGGATGGCCGGCCGAGGTTCATATCCTGGACCGAACTGGATCATCTCCCTCGTGTCCGTATGCGCATCCCGATCATCTGTCAGATCTTCAACTGGTCCGAAGACGTGGAATGGGAAGGGCTGCGGTTGGTCGATTTTTTGGATCATGCCGGACTGGATACCGTTTCGGAAGGTCATTATTCGATCTATTCGCGCGACGGCCATTACTTTGAAACGCTCACTCGATCCGAGGCGCGCGATCCGCGGGTGCTCCTGGCCTACGGATTGAACGGCGCCGCTCTGCCGATGGACCACGGTGCGCCGGTCCGGCTGATCGTGCCGTTTCTTCAGGGTTATAAAAGCGTCAAATGGGTCCGGGCGATCCGGGCGTTCAAGCGGGATCCCATCGGGATTAAAGTCCTTCGCGGCCAGAGTCAAACGGCCAAGCTAAACGAAGCGTGGCGGAAGAAATACGGTATTGTGCTTCCGGAGGAAGAGGGGAAATCATGAGCCAGGAACAAACACATCTGATCGTGATCGGCAACGGAATGGCCGGTGCGGCAACGATCGAGGAGATCGTCAAGCGGCCGTCGCGACCGGAGATCACCGTTTTCGGCGGTGAACCCCACCTGAATTATAACCGCATACTGCTTTCGGATGTGCTGGCCTGCGCCAAAACATTCAGCGAGATCAATTTAACCGGCCGCCGGTGGCATGAAGACCACGCCGTTCGGTTGCAGACCGGAATCTTTGTGGCCGGAATTGATCCGGATCGGCAGCACGTGATCACTCAAGACGGACAAGGCCATCATTATGACCGCCTACTGATCGCGACCGGCAGCGTACCGTTTATCCCGCCGATCAAGGGGGTCGAACGACAGGGGGTCTTTACCTTCCGGAATATTGATGACACCGAGTCCATGATCCGGTGGGCGGCCGGTCATTACCGGGCCGTGGTAATCGGCGGAGGGTTGTTGGGATTGGAAGCGGCACGAGGCCTGACCAACCGTGGGATGGCCGTCACCATCGTCCATTTAACGGGCCATCTCATGGAGCAACAGCTGGATGAGAAAGCCGGGGCGATCTTGAAAACCGAAATCGAAAAGATGGGGATCGGGGTGCGCCTTGGCTGTACGGCGGAAGAGATTCTCGGAGCCGAACAGGCGACGGCCGTCCGTCTCTCGACGGGAGACGTGATCGAGGCCGATCTTGTTTTGATCACGGCCGGGATCCGGCCGAATATGACACTCGCCAAGGACGCCGGTCTTGCGGTGAATCGCGGCATCCTTGTGGATGAGCGGATGAGAACAAGCCGCCCGGAAATTTTCGCGGTTGGAGAATGCGTCGAACATCAAGGCAGGACGTACGGACTCATTGGACCGATCCTGGAACAGGCGAAGGTCGCGGCCGATTCGATTTCAGGGGATGGAAACTTGGTTTATCGAGGCTCCGTTCCCTCCACCACGTTGAAGGTCGCCGGTATCCGCCTGGTTTCGATGGGCGACTTTCTGGGTAAAGAAGAGGGATCCGAGGAACTGGTTTATATGGACGCGGGCACGGCCACCTACAAGAAACTCGTCATTCGGAACAAGCGGGTGGCGGGAGCGATCTTCTTGGGAGACGACGGCGGGAGCCAGGAGGTCCGGGAGATGATCGAAAGCAGCCGGGACATCTCGGCCGAGCGCTCCCGTCTGCTGAGCGGAGGCGGTGCGGCCGGGACACCGGGAGATCCGTTGGCGCTGCCGGAAACGGCGCTCATCTGTAACTGCCATTCCGTCACGAAGGGCGAGATCCTCGGCGCGATTCGCGAGAAAAATTGCAAGACGCGGGACGGCATCGCCAACTGCACGAAGGCGACCACGGGTTGCGGTTCCTGCGCGCCGCTGGTTGAGCGGATTCTTGAGGCCGTGCTGGACGAGTCTTCCAAAGGTGTTCCTGCGGCGGCCCGAAAGCCGAAATCAGTCTCGACATCGACGAATAAGATTGAGGGATGGAAAAAAGAGAAAGACGGTCTGGATGTTCTCGACGACCTGTATCGGTATGCCAAAGAGGGCTGGGAGACGATCACGGAGGCCGATATCCAGCGACTCAAATGGTACGGGCTGTTTCTCCGGACCCCCACGCCGGGACTGTTCATGATCCGTGTCCGGATCCCGAATGGAATCGCCCGTGCCATCCAGTTCAGAGCATTCGGCGATATCTCCCGGCGTTTTGGCAAAGGGTTCGCCGATATTACGAACCGCCAGCAGATTCAACTCCGGAATATGCGGATCGAACATGTTCCGGAGATCTTTGAAATGTTGAAATCGGTGGGTCTCACAAGCCTTCAGACAGGGATGGACAACATTCGAAACGTCATGGGCTGTCCCGTGACGGGTCTGTCTCCAACCGAGTCGATCGACTCGGCGCCCGTTGTCAAACAGTTCAACGATCTGTTCGTCGGGAATCGAGACTACACCAATCTCCCGCGCAAATTCAATGTGGCGATCACCGGATGCCGTGAGAACTGTACCCCGGTTGAAAGCCAGGACATCGCACTGATTCCGGCCACGACAGAGACGGACGGACAGATCGTGGCCGGTTTTAATGTGTTAGTCGGGGGGAAAATGGGCTCCGGAGGTTTTCGGGCCGCAAGCCCGCTGGATGTCTTTGTCCGTCCGGATGAGGCGGTTGAGATTTTAAGCCGGATCACCTTGATCTACCGTGACCACGGGCCGCGAGAGAACCGGACCCGGGCCCGTCTGGCTTTTCTGGTGGAAGAATGGGGAGTGGGTCGATTGCGAAAGGAACTGGAGAGCCGGCTGGACCGGTCCTTATTGCGTGGCGGGAAGGATGAACGGAGCCCGAAAAAGAAGACGGATCATTTAGGGGTATATCGACAAAAGCAGGCGGGGCTCAATTATATCGGGCTCGCCGTGCCGGTGGGAAGGATCACGGCGGGTCAGATGGCCGATGTCGCACGGCTTTCGGAAGACTACGGGACGGGGGAAGTCCGATTGACCGCCGGTCAGAACGTGATCCTTCCCAACATTCCGGATCGCGTCCTAGGGAAACTGACTCAGGAAGAACCCCTATTGAAAGAACTGAAATACAATCCCACCGAGGTCATGCGGGGCCTCGTGAGCTGCACCGGTATCGAATATTGCGGGATGGCCGTGATCGAGACCAAGAACCGGGCGCTGGAGATCGCTCGAAAACTGGAGCGGGAAGTCGCCGCCGCAAAACCGGTTACGATCCACTGGTCGGGATGTCCGGCCGGCTGCGGGAACCACTTGATCTCGGATATCGGCCTTCTGGGCAAACGGGCCAGGGTGATTCGAGCCGACGGGGCCAGCGAAGTAGTGGACGCGGTTGACATCTTTCTCGGCGGCCGTGGCGGGGCGCGGGCCCAACCAGGGGTCAAGGTATTTGAGGACGTGCCCTGCGATCAGTTGTCCGAGGTGATGAAGGGTCTGGTCCGTTTTGTGGCGCGTGACAAAACCGTGGAGGTCCGCAAGGGTGAGGTCTTGTCGTTGTCCGCGTTTGCGAACCTTCAAGCGGTTGAACCCGCCGTGGAAAGCCCTTCGAAGGAGCTCGGAACATGAAGGAGATTATCGCAATCATCCGGTCCGAAAGGACCGCCGCCACGCGACGGATCTTGGAAGAGCTCGGAATTGATTCTTACACCACGCTGCGAGTTCTCGGCCGCAGCCGTCAGGGCGGGCTGCGGTATCCCCGACGGTGGTTCCGGCGGTCGGCCGATATCCGGTTTCTTCCCAAGCGGCTGTTCGAGATGGTCGTGGAGGATGATCAAGTCGAAGCGGTGGCATCGGCCATGATCAAGATCAATCAAACGGGGCGGATCGGCGACGGCAAGATCGTTATCCTGCCGATTGAAGAGGCGCCGTAAGGAGTCATTGGGATGAAATTAATCAAAGCGGTTTTCCGGCCGGAACGAGAGAGTGAGGTGATTCAGGCGCTCGAGAAGGAAGGGCTGTATGCGATGACCAAGATGGATGTGCTGGGCCGGGGACGGCAGCGGGGCGTCCAGGTCGGCGAGGCGACCTACGATGAGCTGGCCAAGGTGCTGTTGATGATCATCGTTGAGGATAGGGACTGCGACCGTGCGGTGGAATCGATCCGGAAGTCGGCTTACACCGGCCATTATGGCGACGGGAAGGTCTTTATCCTGCCGGTGGAACGGGTTTTAACGATTCGTACGGGAGAAGCAAAATTATGAAGATCACGCAGGCGATAAAAAGCGGCCATCCGGGTTCGCTCTTCTCGGCCTTTCTCTATTTCGATGTCAGTTTCATGGTCTGGGTGATCTTGGGACCGCTGTCCGTCTATATCGCTCAAGACATCCAATTGTCCGCTACACAGAAGGGTTTTCTGGTGGCCGTTCCCATATTAGGAGGAGCTCTTTTGAGGATTCCGATGGGAATCCTGACCGACCGGATCGGGCCGAGAAGAACCGGTCTTGCCGGTCTGCTCATTACACTGATCCCGCTCCTGTTCGGCTGGCTTTTGGCCGATACCCTGACGGAGGTTCTGGCGGTGGGTCTCTTGTTGGGCGTGGCCGGCGCCAGCTTCGCCGTGGCCCTTCCTCTTGCCAGTCGGTGGTATCCCCCCGAACATCAGGGAGTGGCGATGGGAATTGCCGGCGCGGGGAACAGCGGCACGGTCTTGACGATGCTTTTGGCCCCGCGTCTTGCAGAGCATGTCGGCTGGCATGGGGTCATCGGATTGGCCATGATACCGGTTATCATAACATTTGCAATTTTCTTTTTAATGGCCAAGGAAAGCCCCAACCAGCCGGCGTCGAGACCGATCCGATATTATCTCGCCGCCTTTTTAAACCGCGATGCCTGGTGGTTTAATCTTTTCTATGGCGTCACATTCGGAGGGTTCGTCGGGTTGGCTTCGTTTCTGGTGATCTTCTTCCACGACCAATACGGCCTTTCCAAGGTCGTGGCCGGAAATTTTACGGCGGCCTGCGTTTTTGCCGGCAGTTTCTTTCGACCGTTTGGCGGATATCTGTCGGATCGGTTCGGGGGGGTGCGTGTCCTGACTTTTTTATACATTGGCATCGGCGTTTTGATGTTCGGCGTGAGTCTTCTGCCGGCGTTGCCGATTGTGACGATTCTCTTGTTTTCCGGGATGATCTGTCTTGGGATGGGTAACGGGTCCGTTTTTCAGATCGTTCCGCAGCGGTTCGGCAGGGAGATCGGCGTGATCACCGGGATGGTAGGAGCGGCGGGGGGATTCGGCGGTTTCCTTCTTCCCACGCTTTTCGGATCCTTGAAGGATATGACCGGTTCTTTTAAAGACGGTTTTTTACTATTTGGATTAATCGGTTTATCGGCCTTTATCCTTCTCCAATTTATCTATCAGCAATCGTGGCGTCGGACCTGGTTGATTTCGGCAAAGCCGTCTACGAAGTTGTCCCCGACCGGGCGTGTCGCAATGGAGGTGGTGTTCGGTGGATAATGGCTTGAAGGAACGGGTGGAATCTTTGGAGCGGCGGATGATCTTGGCGGCCTTGCGCCGATCCGATGGAATACAGTCGCGTGCGGCAAAAGCCCTGGGAATCAGTGAGCGGGTTCTGCGCTATAAAATAAAAAAATATCGCCTTCAGATCAAGACAAAATTGTTGGAGCACGACATAATTGTCGGGCATTTTATTAATTCCGATAAAACAGCTGGTTAGATAATTGTCTCCGCTGTTTTAGATGACACGGCGACAACATTGTCGAGAAGCCTTGGATGCCTCTTTTCAGGGAAGCCGGTGTTAAAGGAATGATAACCAATTAAATAAACAGATGTTTTGTGATTTTAATGTTCCTGAGAATTAATGGCATCTGTCTTGCTTATGTTATGAACAGTTATCTTTCGGATACGATGTCGTATCCCATCACTCCCCGGCAATGAAGCCCGCAGGATCGAAAGATCTAAAATCAGTTCGAATCACGATTTAACCCAACAGAAGGAGAATTAAATGCGTATGACGCTTCGTATTCTGTCCGTATTCATGTTCATCAGTCTGTTTGCGCCCATCAACGGTCGTGCGGAGGATCCAGCCGCCGCGCCTGCTGCGCCTGCGCCACCGTTTACCCTCAGCGGGTTTGTGGACACCTATTATGGATACAACTTTAACAAACCCAAAAGCATGACGAATGGTCCGGGCACCAATTTTGATTTCAACACGAACACATTCGGCCTGAACCTGGCCGAGCTGGTCGTGTCCAAAGACCCCGCGCCGGTCGGATTTAGGATGGACTTCGATTACGGCCCGACGACCGATTTCGTGCATTGCGGCACTGTTAATTGCAATCCCAATAACCCACTTACCAATGTCAATGAGTCCACGTATAAAAACATCCAGCAGGCCTATGTAACATGGGCGACACCGTACAAAGTCACGTTGGACATGGGTAAGTTCGTGACGCATATGGGCGCGGAAGTGATCGAAAGCAAGGACAACTGGAACTATACCCGCTCACTTCTCTTCTGCTGCGCGATTCCCTATTATCATGCCGGTGTTCGGGCGAATCTGCCGGTGAACGATATGCTCTATGTCAACGGCTATGTCTATAACGGCTGGAATGATGTGATTGAGACCAACGCAATGAAGACATTCGGCGCCCAAATCGGAATCACTCCGATTAAGCAGCTTCCGATCGTGCTGAACTGGATTGGGCCGGAAGAGGTGCTCGGTGTTTACAACGACAAGCAGGTTTATGACGCGATCGTGAATTTTAATCCGACCGATGCCCTTTCGTTCATGGTGAACTACGATTATGGAAGCCAGAAGGATCAAACCGTTCCAAATGGGAAGACGATGAAATATTCGGGCGTGGCAGTCTATGCGCGGTGGAAGGTCGACCCCTGCGCGCTGGCGGTTCGATACGAGATGGTGAACGACAAGGACAACCTCATGTTTGGCGGGACAACCCCGAACGGAAATAAAGTTAAGGAGTTGACGGTTACCGGTGAACACACGATCGCCAAGAACCTCTTGACTCGTTTGGAGTACCGGATGGACAAGTCGGATGACAAGATCTATGAAACGAAAGACAGCGCGACCAATCCTCTCACCAGTCCCAAAAACAGCCAGAGTCGTGTTGTGCTCAGCGCAGTGTACATGTTCTGAGAAAATTTTCAAAAGAGGAAATGAATCGTGAAAATGGAACGATATAGAAACGGGTTAATGGGCGTCCTGCTGCTTCTGGCTGTTTACGCACTCATCCCAGGGCGCAGCGATGCCCAGGAAACGGTGCCTCCCCCAGCAGCCGGGGCGGCAGGCGCCCCAGCGTTTCCCGATGACCAATCGCGGTGGGTAGATCCGTGACCATTCTCGGTATGACTGCGATTCTGCTCGTCGTGCTGGTTGCCCCGTTTTCCTCGAGGCGGATCGAAGAAAATCTGGAACCCTTCCTCCTAGTGATGGGCATCGCTGCGGCGAGTGTTAGCAGACAGTGGAGCAACCACCTTGTTCAAGAGGCGTTGGTAGAGCCGGTTAAGATTACGCTTGCGGTACTGGTCGCTGGTGTTCTGTTCCGTGTTGTTCGAGACCATATCGGTAAAACAATCCAGGCGGTTATTCGGAACGTGGGCTTGCGGCTCTTTGTGTTTTTGCTGGTGTTTGTCTTGGGCTTTCTGTCCAGTGTCATCACCGCCATCATCGCTTCCTTGGTCCTGGTGGAGATCATCAGTCATCTGAAACTGGACTCGGCCTCCGAAGCCCGCTTGGTCATCATTGCCTGTTACAGCATCGGCTTGGGCGCAGCCCTCACCCCGATTGGTGAACCGCTCTCGACTATTGTCATCGCGAAGCTCAAAGATGCTCCGCATCAGGCCGGTTTTTTCTTTCTGGCTCAGCTCATAGGGATCTGGGTGATTGTCGGGATTCTGATCCTTTCGCTCCTTGCCGTCCGTTTTCATGGGCATCTGATTCGCGGGCGTGAAACGACTCTCACGGAAGATCGGCCCGAAAATCTCACGGACGTGATGATCCGAACCGGCAAGGTCTATCTTTTTGTCATGGCTCTTGTGTTATTGGGCGCAGGATTTACACCGATCATCGATGCCTATTTTGTGTATGTCCCTCGTGCCGCTATTTACTGGATCAACACCGTCTCCGCCGTCGTTGATAACGCGACCCTTGCGGCGGCTGAGATCAGCCCAAAGATGAGCCCAGCCTACATCCGGTTCTTGCTGATGGGATTGTTGATTTCCGGAGGGATGCTGATTCCCGGGAACATCCCGAATATTATCGCGGCCGGCAAACTCAAGATCGGCAGCCGCGTCTGGGCAAGATTCGGTGTCCCTTTGGGCGCCGTCCTTATGGTGGCCTATTTTCTTGTCCTTACGCTGTTGCCGTATGAAAGTTAAAAAATTTCTTGATAAGCTTGTTTGGCGTATGGAATATCAATTCGAATACAAGAAGGGGGGTGAAATGCATCGAAGGCTCATCGTGGGATTTTATGCCTTGTTCTGATCGGATCAGCGAACTTCACCGCTTTTGCGGAAGATCCGTCAAAAGAAGTTGCGTATGCATCTAATCTAAAAGATACCAAGGAGAGAAGCGAAAGGAGGATTTGAACAATGAAGCAGTCGAGAATGATTTACCATAGTATCATCGGGGTATTGGTTTTAGTTATGACGTTGGCGGCCGCAAGCACCCTGCGGGCGCAGGAGCAAGCGGCGGTGCCTGCCGCACAGGCGGCACCCACGCCAAAACTGCCGCCGTATTTTACGACGACGAGCCCGGATCCCAAAACGCCGTTGTGGCCCGATCCAACGGGTGGCAACTCCGGCTACTGGGCGACGCCCGCCGGCGACGCGAAGGGAGACATTCCCGATCAGCTCAAAGGCGGTGACCTGTACGACCGCATCGCTCATAACCTTTACTCGATCAATTTTGTCTGGGCGCTGGTCGCCGGCTTCCTGGTCATGTTCATGCAGCCCGGTTTCATGATGGTCGAGACCGGCCTCTGCCGTGCCAAGAACTCGTCCCATACTGCAGCCATGAACTTCATGATCTACCCGCTCGGCGGCATCGCGTTCTGGATTTACGGCTTCGCGATCGGCTGGGGTAACTGGTGGAACGGACCGGTGCCTCCGGGCTGGTACCCGTCGCTCGGTCCGGGCCTGTCTGTGCTGAATGGAGGTTGGGGCCTCGGTGCCGTAAAAGATGCGGCAGGCGCGGTCACGGGTGCTTTCAAGTATGGCATCATTGGAACAACAGGTTGGTTTCTCAACGGCGCGGTGAATGACGTAGCCGTGATGGTGTTCTTCTTCTTCATGATGGTCTTCATGGATACCACGGCGACCATTCCAACCGGCGCCATGGCCGAGCGTTGGTCATGGAAAAACTTCTGCCTCTACGGTATCTGGGTTGCGTTGCCCTATTGCATCTATGCGAACTGGGTCTGGGGCGGTGGTTGGCTGGCGCAGGGTGGAATCAACTGGGGTCTCGGACATGGTGCCGTGGACTTCGCCGGCTCAGGCGTCGTGCACGCCATGGGTGGCTTTATCGGCCTCGCGGGAGCGATAGTGATTGGTCCGCGCATCGGCAAATACGATTCCCACGGAAAACCGAAGGCCATGCCGGGCCACAGCGTGGCGATGGTCGTGACGGGGACCTTCATCTTGGCCTTCGGGTGGTTCGGCTTCAATCCGGGATCGACCCTGGCCGGTACGGACCTCCGCATCAGCTTCATCGTCGTGAACACGATGCTCGCGAGCTTCACGGGCGCTCTCTTCGCAATGTTCACGCTCTGGGCTAAGGGCCTCAAGCCGGACACGACGATGCTGTGCAACGGGATGCTCGCCGGCCTTGTGGCGATCACCGCACCCTGTGCATTCGTGAATCCGATGGGAGCAGTGATCATCGGCGCAGTCGCGGGCGTCCTTGTGGTGTTCAGCGTTTTCTACTTCGAAGCTCGTGGTGTTGACGACCCGGTCGGGGCGATCTCCGTGCATGGCATAAACGGTCTCTGGGGCGTTGTGTCGGTCGGCATCTTCGCGACGGGCGAGTACGGCGCGGGTTGGAACGGCGTGGTTCGCGACGGGATGGTGAAACTCTACGGCTCCGACGGTGTGCGCGGACTGTTGTACGGCGACTTTTCGCAGTTCATCATGCAGGTGATCGACGCCGGGGTCGTGGCGGTCTTCGGCTTTGTCATGGCCTACGTGTGGTTCAAGATCAGTGACCTCATCACCCCGATTCGTGTCAGCAAGGAGACCGAACTCGAAGGACTCGATGGCCCCGAGATGGGCGTGCTCGGTTATCCGGATTTTCAGCTTCACCCATCGGGTCAAAAATTGGTGGAGTAACGGCGGGCGGTGATCGGCCGGTCTGCGTGAAGAATAGTTTTCAAGGTTCGAAGGTGAGCGATTCATCAACCAAGAGGAGTGGTGCTCATGAAAAAGATTGAGGCGATCATCAAGCCGTTCAAGCTTGATGAAGTGAAGGAAGCCCTGGCGGAAATTGGGATTCAGGGGATGACCATCAGCGAGGTGAAGGGGTTCGGTCGTCAGAAAGGCCACAAGGAGACCTATCGGGGGGCGGAATACACGATCGAGTTTGTCCCGAAGATCAAGATCGAAGTGGTGGTGGCCAATGCCGTGGCCGATCGGGTGATCGAGACGATCGTGGGCAAGGCCAAGACCGGAACGATCGGCGATGGGAAAATCTTTGTCTCTGATTTGGCCCAGGCCATCCGAATCCGCACCGGCGAATCGGGGGATGCCGCGTTGTAATCGGTTTGTGATATGATGCGAAATCCGAGGGTCGCAATGCGGTAACGATGCTCAAGGACTATTTGAAAAAACGGTTGATCGAGATCCAGCGGCACCATGCGGGAGGGGCGACGGGTGAACAGGTGATCGCCGCCCTGACGGATCTGACGGATGAAGTGATCGAGCGGATCTACAAAGGGGTTTTGCAGGAGGTCCCGTCCGGTGACCGCTGGAAATTCGAGGACGGGTTTGCCATCGTGGCGTTGGGAGGGTACGGCCGGGGAGAACGGTCTCCGTACTCCGATATCGATATCATGTTTCTCCACCGGCCGTCCCTTCAGGACGAGATCCGGAAGATCGCCGGAGCCGTTCTGCAAAATCTTTGGGATGTCGGTTTTCAGGTCGGGCACAGCACGCGAACCGTGAACGACTGCATCGTCATCGGGAAGAAGGACCTGACGGTTCGAACCTCGTTGATGGAAGCCCGGTTCTTGACCGGCAGCCGGTTACTATTCGATCAGTTCCGGTTGCGGTATCAGCGGAAGGTGATTTACAGCCGGCCGGATCTTTTTATGAAGGCCAAGATCCGCAGCCGGGAGGCCGAGTACGAGCAGTTCGGAACCACGATCCATCTTCTCGAGCCGCAGATCAAGAAAAGCCGGGGCGGATTGAGGGACCTGCATCTGCTGCGCTGGCTGGCCCAGGCCCGTTATCAAACAGCCTCTCTGGACCAGCTGAAGCAGCAGGGCATCCTGTCGAAGCAGGATCATCGCGCGCTGACCGAGGCCCAGGAATTCTTGTGGCGCATACGAAACGAACTTCATTTTTTCGCCGGCCGCTGCCAGGATTCGCTCACCTTTGGCGAGCAGATCCGGCTTGCGGCGAACGGGGGATATCACGACAACCCTCATTTGCTGGGCGTCGAGCAGTTCATGCAGAAGTACTATGATCATACGACGGCGATTGCCGAGATCACAGGCCGGTATCTTGAGGGCATGACGTCCAAAAACGTTTGGCATCGTCTTCGAGACCGAATCACTCAGCGATCCATTGAAAATTATTACCGGTTGTCGGGCAACGAAATCTCCGTCCTTCCCGAGTTCCGTGCGGAGGTCCTGGGCCGAGGCGACAGTGTGCTGTCGCTGTTTCATCTGGCTCAAAAAAATAATGCGCGGCTGTCGGTCGAAACACAGGGTCTGCTCACGGACAGGATGGACCAGTGGGCCGCGGACCATTTTTCCGATACGGCATCCTACGCCGTCTTTCTGTCCATTTTGTCGGGGACCACGGGCGTTGCCGCAGCGCTCCGGGACCTGCACCGGTTCAGAGTCTTGGAACAGATCCTTCCGGCCTTCAAACGGGTCAGGGGACTGATGCAGTTCAATCTGTATCATAAATACACGGTGGATGAGCATTCTCTCCGGGCGGTGGAGGAGGCAGAAAGCCTATCAAGGCAGGACGGGCTGCCGGCCCGTATCTTTCATGAAGTCCACCGTCGGGAGATTCTTTTTCTTGCGCTTCTGTTGCACGATCTCGGCAAAGGGTTGGGCGGAGATCACTCCGAAGCCGGCGCGGCCATCGCGCTGGATGCGGCCCATCGGCTGGGACTTGATTCGACCGCGACGGAACAACTCGTCTTCCTGGTCAGCCAGCATCTTTGGATGACCCATGTCGCTTTTCGCCGTGACCTTTCGGATGATACCGTCCTGTTGCCGTTTGCAAAAAAAGTCGCCACGCCGGAGACGCTCAAGATGCTTTATATCTTGACGATGGCCGATGTCATGGCGGTCGGACCGGGCACACTGACGGCATGGAAGCAGGATCTGTTGTCCGAGCTTTTTACGAAGACGCTGGAAATCCTGACGGGCGATGCGCTCATTCTGGCCGAAGACGAAAAAATGAAGCGCATCCGGCAGCTCATTCATTCCCGGATTCAGGATAACTATGAAGCGGGCTGGCTGGAAGGCCAGTTATCGGCGATGACCTCGCGCTATCTCATTGCGACGCCGCCGGAACGGATCATTTTGGACCTCAAACGGGTTCATGAACTTCAACCTAAAAGCGTCAAGGCGTATGCCGTAAACGACGTCGGGCGGAATTTGACCGAGTACAGCGTCTACACGTTTGATGACATCACGCCCGGTATTTTCTACAAGATCACCGCCGTTCTGGCGGCCAAAGGTCTTCAGATTTTAAACGCGACCATCACCACCTGGTCAAATAATATCGTGGTGGATACGTTTCAAGTGCAAGACCCCGACTTCTCGGGACCGCCGGCCTCCTACCGTTTAAAAGACGTTCAGGACACGATCGGTCTTGTCCTCCTGGGCCAGAGGGAGGTTGAGCACCCGGCGAATGTTGATACGAGGATCGTATCGGCGTCTCCTGTTTTCCCCCGGACGGCCCCGGTCCAGATCGAACTCGATAACACGACTTCTGAAAAGTACACGATCATCGAGGTCTTCGCACCGGATCGCACCGGACTATTGTCCGTGATTGCCCAGTCGATCTTTGTTCTCGACCTGTCCATTCAGGCGGCCAAAGTGGCGACCCATCTGGATCAGATCGTGGATATCTTTCATGTGGTGGACCGGGCTGGACAAAAGATAGTGGACCCTGATAGAATCCGGCATCTTAAGGCGACCTTGACGCAGGATATCGGCCGGTTTTTGGAAACCTCCCGGGTTCAATGACGACCCCGGGAAAAGGGTGGATAGATTCGCGAGCCCTTGGGGTTGATGGAGAC
>JACQFA010000025.1 GCA_016200255.1 Nitrospirota bacterium
ATGATCCCGGTCGGCGTGATTTTCCGGACCACTTGGTTGCCGCTGTCGGAAAAGTAGAGGGTTCCGTCCGAACCCGCCGCAATTCCAGAGGGGAAGGCCAAGCTGGCCTGTGTGGCCGGTCCTCCATCTCCGGCAAAGTCGATCGTCCCATTGCCTGCAATCGTGGTAATATTCCCGGTTGCAGTCTCTACCTTGCGGATACGGTTGTTGAGTGTGTCTGCAATGTAGACATTCCCCTTCGCGTCTACCGCGACGCTGTGGGGGTTCATGATACTCGCTTGTGTGCCCGGTCCTCCGTCTCCCGCATATCCGGGGGTGGTGATCACACCGGCAATGACGGTCAACTTTCCCGTCGTGACATCCCTCTTCATGATCCGGTTGCTCCCCATTTCGGTGATATAAACATTCCCATTGGAATCGACCGCCAAGTGGTGGGGCGGGGCCAGCTCGATCTCCTCGCTCTCCATGTCCATGTCGGGCATATACATTTGGGAGTGATCATGTTCCTGGAGGGTTTTGGATTTGAGGGGATTCGAAGATTCTGCCGGCTTCCGGCCCACAACCGGATGGATGGTCCCCTCCCGATCCAGCATTCGTATCCGCTGGTTCTCGGTATCCGAGATATAGAGGTTTCCTTTTGAATCGAAGGCAAGTCCGTGGGGGGAGGAGAGACGGGCGCGTACAGCCAATGAATGATCGCCCATATTACCGCGAATGCCGGTTCCTGCGATCGTCATGATGGTACCGGTTCTGGCGTTGACCCGTCGGATCCGATGGTGTCCGGTGTCGGCGATATAAAGGTTTCCCTCCGGGTCGACCGCAACGGCTTGAGGCGTGTAGAGATTCGCTTCGGTGGCTAAGCCTCCGTCTCCCACCCCTCCGCCTGCAAACGTCGTAATGATAGAACCGGCCATGGCCGTAGAGTAACGGGTCAGCGAACGGTTTGCCATTGAATTGGAACTGATCGCTTGATCGGTGTCTCCTGTTACAGCAATACACCCTGAGGCGAGACCTGCGAGGAAGAGGAAACCAAAACAGACGCCACAGTTTCCACGAATAACCATGATGTTCACACTAAATGTGAAAGCTTAAGCGAAAACTCAAGGGGAAGGATATGCGACAAGGAATCATTGTTGCAAACCTCTGAGGGTTTGTCAATAACTAGTTGTTAATGCCATCGGCCTGTTCCGGCTTGACGGGACGTCCAAGAACGGTTATTCTATCGGCATGTTTTAATGCAGGGATGTTCATGGACAAGCAGGATAAAACTCAGATCATTAATCTCAAATCGCTCCGAGAACCCCGCTCCCGGCCCGGCCGCGAGACGCCTGCGCTGATCATCATGGCCGGCAGCGACATTGGGAAGGTCTTTTATTTCGATGAGGAGGGCCGGACGATCGGGCGGGATACCGAAATCCAGATTCCGCTGACGGATCCCCAGGCCTCGCGTCGACACGCCCAGGTCTACCGGCAGAAAGCCGAAGACAGCGACGCGTTGCATCACATCGTTGTGGATCTGTATTCCACCAACGGCACCTTCGTCAACGGCGAGCGTGTTTCAAAGGCCTTCCTGCAGGAGGGCGACAAGATCCGGATCGGCAACACCACGTTTAAATTCACCCTTCAAGATGAGACCGACCACCGTTACCAGCAGGAAATCCAGCGGCGTATCCATCTGGACGACCTGACCGGCCTGCTCTCGCTCAATTATTTCTACGAGCGGCTGGAGCGGCGTTTGAAGCAGTCCCGCCACCTCCGATCGAGAGTGACCGTCCTCATGATGGACATCGACGGATTGAAGGCGATCAATGAGAAGCACGGCCATCTGGCCGGGAGCTACCTGATCAAAAACGTGGCGGCGGATCTGCGCGATCGACTCGGGCCGATCGGCGAAGTCGGCCGCTACGGCGGCGACGAATTCATCGCCTTTGTGCCGGGCCTCGAAACGGAGGAGATCCTGGGCCATCTCGAAACGCTGAGATCCGTCATCGAGAAACGCCGGTTCTCCTTCAAGGGGAAACCGGTCAAGGTCACCCTCTCGGTCGGCCTGGCGACCTTTCCCTGGGACGGTCATTCCGTAGAGGCGCTGGTCGCGGCCGCGGACACGGCGCTCTTTTCGGCGAAGCAACAGGGCAAGAACCGCGTCGTGACATACACGCGGGACTAACGCCCGCCGCCGTTTCTAATCGATTTTGTTTTTGGCGCGCTTGCGGTCGTGTTCGGAGAGAAGTTTTTTACGGAGACGGATGGACGACGGCGTCACCTCGACCAGTTCGTCATCCGCGATGAACTCGATGGCCTGCTCCAGCGTCGGACGGTGGGGTGGCGTCAGGGTGACCGCCTCTTCGGCGCTGGTGGATCGGATGTTTGTGAGGTGTTTCTTCTTGCAAAGGTTCACCACGATATCGCCCTCGCGTGAGTTCTCGCCCACGATCATTCCTTCGTACAGTTTGTCCCCCGGGCTGATGAAGAGCGTTCCGCGTTCCTGAATGTTGTGCATCGTGTAGGGGACGGCCTCACCTTCCTCCATCGAGATCAGTACGCCGCGGTTGCGCGAAGGGATCTCGCCCCGGTAGGGCTGATAGTCTAGGAACATCTGGTTGAGGATGCCGGTGCCTTTAGTGTCGGTCAGGAATTCGCTGCGATAGCCGAACAGCCCGCGGGCCGGGATCTCGAACAGGAGATGGACCCAGCCGTTGCCGTGATTGACCATGTTCTTCAGCTCGGCCCGCCGGGGGCCCAGCCGTTCCATCACGATCCCGACATACGCTTCCTCGATGTCGAGGTAAACCTGCTCGATCGGTTCCAGTCGTTGTCCGTTGACCTCCTTGAAAATCACCTCCGGCCGTGAGACGGCCAGCTCATACCCCTCGCGGCGCATATTCTCGATCAGGATCGACAGATGCAGCTCGCCCCGTCCCGAGACGCGGAAGTTGTCGGTGCTGTCGGTCTCCTCCACGCGAAGCGCGACGTTCGAACGCAGTTCATTGAAAAGCCGCTCGCGGAGATTCCGGGAGGTGACCAGTTTTCCTTCGCGGCCGACGTACGGGGAGGTATTGACCATGAAAAGCATCGAGATGGTCGGCTCGCCGATCGCCAGCGCCGGCAAAGGCTCGGGACGCTCGGCGTCCGCGACGGTATCGCCGATCTGGACATTCTCCAGTCCGGCCACGGCCACGATGTCGCCGCCGCGGGCTTCATTGATCTCGATCCGTTTCAATCCCTCGAAGCCCATCAGGCGGCTGATCTTTCCCATCTCGACATGTCCGTCCGGCCGGACCTGCGCGACCGTCTCCTGGTTGCGGATCCGGCCACGAACGACGCGGCCGAGGCCGATCCGTCCGATGTAGTTGTCGTAATCCAGCATCGTGATCTGGAGCTGGAGCGGGGCATTCTCTTCCTCGGTCGGCGGCGGAATCTTGGACAGGATCGTTTCGAAAAGGGGAATCAGGTCGGTGTTCGAATCGGCCAGCGAATATTTCGCGACGCCGGTCTTGGCCGAGGTGTAAACGACCGGGAAGTCCATCTGCGCATCCGTGGCGTTGAGTTCCATGAACAGGTCGAAGACGAGGTTCAACACCTCGACCGGCCGCGCATCGGCGCGGTCGATCTTGTTGATCACCACGATCGGTTTGAGACTGAGCGCCAGCGCCTTCCGCAGCACGAACCGCGTCTGGGGCATCGGGCCCTCGAAGGCATCCACGACCAGAAGGACGCCGTCCACCATCGTCAGAATCCGCTCCACTTCGCCCGAAAAATCGGCATGGCCCGGGGTGTCCACGATATTGATCTTGAATTCTTTATATCGGATCGCGGTGTTCTTGGCCAGAATCGTAATGCCGCGTTCCTGTTCGAGGGCGTTCGAGTCCATGATCCGTTCGCCCATGATCTCATGGGCCCGGAAGGCGCCGCCCTGCTGCAGCATGCGGTCGACCAGGGTGGTCTTCCCGTGATCGACGTGGGCGATGATGGCGATATTTCGAAGGTCAATGCGGTGCGTCATAACGGTCATAGTATATCCAATCCTTTTCGTTTGGATCAACAGGCAACAAAAAGCCCCAAGCGGACTTGGGGTCGATTGGGATCATAACAGGTTCCGCCGCCGGCGTCAAGCCCGTTGCTAATCGGTTGGGCAGAGTTGCGGAGCGACCTTTTTCATTTGCAATCCAGACGGGTTTCACTTAAAATACGTCAAACATTTTTTTAGATTGAAGGGAGGTTGGATGAAGCGGGTACGGGGAACGGTTGTCGGATTTTTGGCTGTCGCGATTCTGATCATGGGTTGTCAAAAGAAGGAATCCCCCCCTCCCCCGCCCCAGGCCGCGCCGCAGGCGGCGCCGCAACCCGCCATGCCGGCCGACATTCCTCCCATTTCGGGTGCGGCCCCGATGGTGATCCCGGAAACGCTGAAGGGAAAGTGGAAGGCCGTCAAGTTTTTGGTGGAGGACAAAAAGTCCAACCAATCACAAGAGTATGTCGTGAATTTAGGGGAGGAGTTGGCGGTTCCGTCATCCTCGCTGGTGGTGAAGGCGGAAGCGTTCCTGCCGGATCTCAAGATCGAAGGGACGACGTTTACGACGGCTTCGGGCGAACTGAAAAACCCCGCCGTTCATGTGCGGATCCTGGACAACGGCCGGGAGGTTTTTAACGGGTGGTTGTTCCAGCTTTTTCCGGCGATCCATCCGTTTCAGCACGAGCGGTACAATATCACCCTGCGCGACAGCGTCGCGGCGTCATAACATCTGCGCCCATAGCTCAGCTGGATAGAGCGTCTGACTACGAATCAGAAGGCCGGGGGTTCAAATCCCTCTGGGCGCACGAATTATTAAATTATAGAATATGAACATGACGGACGAAAAGTTTATGGCCGTTGCCGTGGAAGAAGCCCGGCGGGCGATGGAGGCCGGCGAAGTTCCGGTCGGGGCGGTCGTGGTCCATGACGGAGACGTCATCGCGCGGGCGCACAACCTCCGCGAGGGACTACAGGACCCGGCGGCTCACGCCGAGATGCTGGCGCTTCGCGAGGCGGCCCGAAAGCTCGGCCGCTGGCGATTGACGGGGACGACGTTGTACGTGACGCTCGAGCCCTGCGCGATGTGCGCGGGGGCATTGGTGCTGGCCCGCATAGACCGCCTGGTTTATGGGTGTGATGATCCGAAGGCCGGCGCCTGCGGTTCCATATTTGATATTGTCCGAGAGCCGAGGCTGAATCATCGGATCGAAATCACGACGGGTGTTTTGGAAGAGGGATGCCGAAGCGCTTTGAAGGAATTTTTTGCACATCGGCGAAAAGGTTTCGTTCGGATATAATCGGAGAGGTGGCCGAGCCCGGCTGAAGGCGTCTGCCTCGAAAGCAGATGTGGGGGAAACTCCACCGGGGGTTCAAATCCCTCCCTCTCCGCCAGAATTTTTGCTTTGCAAAAATTCAGAGCATTGGAGCAGTGGACATTGGAAAATGGACACGGCTCACAATGCGGTCTATTTTCCAATGCTCCATTTTTAGGTGAGAGATCACTCACCG
>JACQFA010000026.1 GCA_016200255.1 Nitrospirota bacterium
AATGGTCTTGATCGTGCGAAGATTGGCCGTGACATCCTCCCCGGTATTGCCGTCCCCGCGGGTCGCCCCTTGAACCAGCCGGCCATTTTGGTAGGTCAGACTGACCGCCACGCCGTCGAATTTCGGCTCGACCGCGTATTCGACCTCCGGAAAGCCCAACTGCTCGCGGATGCGCCGATCAAAGGCGAACACCTCTTCCTCGTCGAATGCATTATTTAAAGACAACATCGGCGTTCGGTGGGTCACCTGCGAGAATTCGCCCAGCGGCGCTCCCCCGACCCGTTGCGTGGGTGAGTCGGGAACAACCAGGCCCGGATGGTTCGTTTCCAGTTCCTGAAGTTCCCGGAATAATTTGTCGTACTCGGCATCCGGAATGGTGGGTGCGTCGAGCACGTAATAACGATAATTGTGCAGATCAACGGCCTCGCGCAACGCAAGCGCGCGCTTGATCACGTTTGCCGGAATCGTTCGGTTCACCGTCGCTCCCCCGTTTGTTCCAGGGAGCTGACTGTAACGTGTCCTCCTCGGCAATGTCAAGCGCGCCCCCGGACTTCGGCGGGCTCGGTCGAGCCGCTTTATCGGCGCGGACGACTCACTTTTCCCTTGACAAAGTTTATGGCTGTGATATAAGAATGGTGACTTCAGTCCAAGAGTTTATCCGATCGTGACTGCCTGTATTTTGCACGCTCAATCATGATCAACAATAGAAAGTCGCCAAAGGAGAATTAAATGACCGGACAGGATTTTCTATTCACTTCGGAATCCGTCACCGAAGGGCATCCCGACAAAATCTCGGACCAGATTTCGGACGCGATTCTCGATTCCATCATCGCACAGGACCCGTACTGCCGCGTGGCCTGCGAGACGCTGGTCACGACCGGCCTGGCTTTCGTGGCCGGAGAGATCAGCACGACCTGCTACGTCGAGATTCCGGATATCGTCCGCGAGACGATCAAGGAAATCGGCTACACTCGGGCCAAGTACGGCTTCGATTATGAAACCTGTTCCGTCATCACCTCGATCCATTCCCAGTCCCCGGATATCGCCCAGGGCGTGGACACCGGCGGCGCGGGAGACCAGGGTATCATGTTCGGATATGCCAGCAACGAGACCCCGGAATACATGCCCACGCCGATCATTCTGGCGCACAAGCTGACCCGGCGGCTCACCGAGGTCCGCAAGCAGGACATCCTGCCGTATCTCCGGCCGGACGGAAAATCCCAGGTGACCGTGGACTACCGGGACGGCAAACCGGTCCGCGTCACGACCGTCGTGATCTCGACCCAGCACAGTCCCGAAATGACCTTGAAGGAAATCCGCGAAGACATCATCGAGAAAGTAATCAAGCCGATTATTCCCCCCCATCTGATGGACGAGGAAAAGATTGTTTATCACATCAATCCCACCGGCCGGTTCGTGGTCGGGGGACCGCAAGGCGATACCGGCGTGACCGGGCGCAAGATCATCGTGGACACCTACGGGGGCGTCGGAAGCCACGGCGGCGGGGCCTTCTCCGGAAAGGATCCCTCCAAGGTGGATCGCTCGGCATCGTACATGGCGCGTTACATCGCCAAGAACATCGTTGCGGCCGGGCTGGCCGATCGGTGCGAGATTCAGCTGGCGTATGCCATCGGCGTGCCGGAACCGGTCTCGATCCTGGTCAATACGAAAAATACCGGCAAGGTGCCGAGCCCGAAAATCTTGAAGCTCGTTCAAAAACATTTCCCCATGACGCCCAAAGGAATGATTGACCACTTGAAACTCCGACGACCGATTTACAAGAAGACCGCTGCCTACGGTCATTTCGGCCGGACCGAGCCCGAGTTCACATGGGAAAAGACCGATCTGGCCGAAACCCTCCGCAAGGAAGCCGGGTTGTAAACCTAAAAGCATCGCAATCAACTCCAGCGAGCCCCTATCATTAATAAGGAGTGCAAATGGATTACGATATTAAGGATATTCGTTTAGCTCAAAAGGGCCTTCTCCGGATGGAATGGGCGCAGCAGGAGATGCCCGTTCTTGAACTGGTTAAGAGACGTTTTAAAAAAGAGCTGCCGCTAAAGGGAATCCGCCTTTCGGCCTGTCTTCACGTGACGACCGAAACGGCGAACCTGATGACCACGATCAAGGCCGGAGGCGCCGATGTCGTGCTCTGCGCTTCCAACCCGCTCAGCACTCAGGACGATGTTGCATCCGCGTTGGTCGAATATTTTCAAATCCCGGTCTTCGCGATCAAAGGCGAGGATAACGACACCTACTACCGCCATATCCAGGCGGCCCTGAATCATCACCCCTCGATCACGATGGACGACGGCGCCGATCTGGTCTCGACGATCCACTCCAAACGTAAAGACCTCATCAAAGGAATCATCGGTGGAACCGAGGAAACCACGACGGGCGTCATCCGACTGAGAAGCATGGCCGCCCGGGGCGTGCTGAAGTTTCCGATCATTTCGGTCAATGACGCCGACACCAAACATCTCTTTGACAATCGCTACGGGACCGGCCAGAGCACGTTGGACGGCATGATGCGCGCGACTAATCGTCTCGTGGCCGGAACGGTCTTCGTCATCAGCGGCTACGGCTGGTGCGGGCGCGGGATCGCGATGCGGGCCAAAGGGATGGGGGCGGATGTCGTCGTCACGGAGATCGATCCGTTGAAGGCGATCGAAGCCGTGATGGACGGGTATCGCGTCATGCCGATGGCCGATGCCGCGAAGATCGGCGATTTCTTTGTCACCGTCACCGGGGATATCAAGGTGATCCGGAGGGAACATTTCGCCGTCATGAAGGACGGGGCGGTCGTCTGTAATTCAGGCCACTTCAATGTCGAGATCGACATCCCGGCCCTGGAAAGAATGACTAAACGGAAACGCGCGATTCGGGAATTTGTCGAGGAATTTACGCTGCCCAACGGACGGCGGGTCAATCTTCTCGGAGAAGGCCGCTTAATCAACCTGGCCGCCGCAGAGGGTCACCCGGCCAGCGTCATGGATATGAGTTTTGCTAATCAAGCGCTCTCGGCCGAGCACATGGTTAAACATGCCAAGAAACTGGAACGCAAGGTCTATCCTGTTCCCTCGGCCATTGACCGTGAAATCGCCCGGTTGAAGCTCAAAGGGATGGGAATCCAGATCGACGTTCTCACAAAAGAACAGCAGAAATACCTTGCTTCCTGGGAGATGGGAACGTAGAGTCAGGAATCGGAGGGCTTGTCATCGGCAAGAATTTGATGAACGAGGTTTCTTAATTTCAGGGGGCTGAACGGCTTGGTCATATAATAGTCCGCGCCGCTTTCCTTGGCCTGTTCTTCATTATAGAGATTGCTGTTGGCCGTGATAATGATGACCGGAATGCGGGCGGTCTTCGTCTGTTTTCGAAGCCGCTCACAGACCTCGCTCCCGTAAAGATCCGGCATCACAACGTCCAATATAATCAGATCCGGAATCTGCTTCTGGGCCAAGGCCAGCGCCTGCTTTCCGTCCGCGGCCTCAAGAATATCAAACCCATTTCCCTCCAATGTCATCCGCAGCAAAAACCTGAGGCTGCTTTCATCATCCGCTATCAGAATCTTTTTCATACCGGATAGTCTCCTGACAAATAAGACCGCAAGTAATATACCATTTCTTACAAACGGTATCTCTTAATAAAACTCAATGATATCAGTATATTAATTTAGACATCTTGATACATTCTACGGAGTTCCGACCCATCAGTTAGGTAAATTATTACACATGTATGAGATTTCAGTTATTCGGCGAGCCTCACGACAGGCCGTGCCGCTTGTTATATGGTATAATCCGCCGAATGACAAATCAAGAAATAGTTTCCGTATTCCAAAATATCGCGGACCGGTTAGAACTGGAAGGCGCCAATCCGTTCCGGATCCGCGCTTATCGGAAAGCCGCCACGGCGATCGACCATCTGAAGGTTCCGGCGGCCCGTTTAGCCGATGATAGGCGGCTCAGGGAAATTCCGGGAATCGGCAAGGACTTGGAACAGAAAATCCATGAACTGTTGAAAACGGGTACGATCCGTGATCCGGTCGATAAGAAGCCCGATCCATCGGTGCCGGATGCCGTCCCCTTTGGCTTGCCGGGGCTGGATCCCAAACTGGCCCGCTTGCTCCATACACGCTTCCATATCGAAACAATCGAGGACCTTGAACGGCTGGCCCGATCCCATCTCCTTCGAACACTCCCCGGCTTGGGAGCTCAACTGGAGAGGAGCATCCTGGATGGGGTCGAAACCCTCAAGAAACATTAGATGTATTTGTAATTTCCTTGACTTGTACAAAAGCGTTTTGGTACTGTGTCTACGCTTTTAAACCGGAGCGCATCGGCCCAAGGTGGAAAAGACGATCTCAGATATCCCTCTCTGTGAACCAATGCTTCTGCGCCGCTTTTTCGTCGCGTTCATTATGCTGTCGGCTTCATGGGCCGGTCCGGCTTATTCCCAAGATAAAACCGCGCCGCCCATCGTGGTTGAAGAGGCGGTCATCGCATCCGGGGTTGAGAGTCTGACCCCGGTCGACCCGGGCATTTCGTTTGATGCGAACATCGGAAGGCTCTATTGCTTCAACCGAATCAAAACCAATCTTCGGCAGGCCGTCATCAAGCATCTCTGGTTTCACGGCGATAAGATGGTGATGGAGGTCACACTGCCCATTAAATCCTCCAACTGGCGCACCTACAGCACGAAAACCATCCTGCCGTCCTCCAGCGGCGACTGGAAAGTGGACATCACATCGGAAGACGGGACCATTCTTAAAACCTTGAGATTCACGATACGATAATGAACCCGACGGAATCCTCCGCCCGTTAAACCCCTGCGTGCGGGAGCTTGACAAAACGATTTCGGAACGTTATATTGTTTTTCCGGACATGAAAGGCACGATTTCCCTCCAGCCCGCACTGGATGGACCCGTGATTTATCTCGGTCCATGCCGACAAACAAATCAGGATTCCGATGATTCAGGTTCAAAATCTCACAAAACGATACGGCGATTTCACGGCCATCGAAGACGTCTCGTTTCAGGTTCAAAAAGGAGAGATCCTGGCCTTTTTGGGACCGAACGGCGCCGGCAAAACCACCACGATGCGCATCCTCACCTGCTTCATGCCGGCCACGAGCGGCTCGGCCACGGTGGCTGGTTACGATATTTTTGAACAGTCTCACGAAGTCAAGAAACGGATCGGCTATCTGCCGGAGTCGCCTCCCCTATACACCGAAATGACCGTTGCGGAGTATCTCATCTTTGTTTCCAAGATCAAAGGCATCGAACGCAAAGATCGAACCGGAGCCCTGACGCGGGTGCTCGAGCGCTGCGCGCTGACCGACGTGCGTCGTCGTCTGATCGGCAACCTTTCACGGGGATATCGCCAGCGGGTCGGTCTGGCCCAGGCCTTAATCCATAACCCGGAGGTGCTGATCCTGGACGAACCGACCACCGGCCTCGATCCCAAACAAATTATCGAGATGCGGCAGGTGATCAAGGAGCTGGCCGGGCAGCACACGGTCATCCTCAGCACGCACATTCTTCCCGAAGCGACCGCCGTCTGTCAGCGCGTGATTATTATTCACCAAGGCCGGATCGTGGCGGTTGACACACCCGATCGTCTGTCGGCTCAGCTTCGCCAGTCCGAAAAGATCCGTTTGACGCTCAAGACGCCGTCGCCCGGAACCGCCGAGGCGTTAAAGACCGTGGGCGGCGTCATCTCAATCTTTCACGAACCTTCGGACGACGGGCAGGTCTTCATTGTAGAATGCGCACTCGGCCGTGACATCCGCACCGAACTGGCCTCCCAGGCGGTCCAACGCGGCTGGGGGCTTGTCGAACTGACGGCGGTCAAACTGTCGCTCGAAGACGTCTTTCTCGAGTTGACCCAGGAAGAAGCGAAAGAAGAAACCGTGAAAGGATCCACTGTATGAGGAGCACCTTCGCCATCGCGGGAAAGGAACTTCGCATCCTTTTTACATCGCCGATGGCTTACGTCGTGACGTCTGTCTTCATTCTGATCACAGGCTACCTCTATTACAACATC
The DNA here is from genome assembly GCA_016200255.1 of Nitrospirota bacterium. GTDB lineage: Bacteria > Nitrospirota > Nitrospiria > JACQBZ01 > JACQBZ01 > JACQFA01. Next base: position 6,045 of record JACQFA010000026.1, read on the forward strand.
GTCATTTTTGCGAGTACTCAGAGCATGCAGATCATGCGCGTGCAGGGGGCCCTCCCGCAGATCAATCTGAACGATCTGGTCTTCCGGCCGACCTTCCACAACATGGCCGTGATCCTGATGCTCACCGTTCCGCTGCTCACGATGCGGCTCCTGGCCGAGGAAAAGAAAATCAAGACGATCGAACTGCTGATGACCTCGCCCGTTTCGATTTTCGCGATCATGATGGGGAAATTCCTGGCCGCGATGACGGTCTTCACGCTCATGCTGGTCCTGACCGGCTATATGCCGCTGCTGATGTGGTACTACGGTTCCATCCAGTGGATGACGATCCTGACCGGCTATCTCGGGATCTGGCTGCTGGGCGGCGTCTTCATCGCGGTCGGCCTGACGGCCTCCTCGCTGACCGAGAACCAGATCATCGCCAGCTTCCTCGGCTTCGGCGCGGTCCTGATCTTATGGCTGATCGGCTGGCTCGCCCAAGGGATGGCCGATTCGCCGCTGGGGCCGTTTTTGACTTACCTGTCGATCGGCGAGCATACCGAGAACTTCATCAAAGGGATGATCGACACGCAAGATCTGGTCTATCAGGCCTCTCTCATCGTCCTGGGACTTTTCATCACCCACCGCGTCCTGGAATCGCAACGCTGGAAATGAGAACGGCCGGAAGCTTCATCGACATGACGATCGCGAAAAAGGAAATACGGACATGATGCACACGTTGACCAAAGGCGCCGGCTGGCTGGGAATTTTGACGGCGATCGCCGGCTTCCTTGCCTATGAAATCAATCCCGACTGGAAACCGTATGTCTCCCTGGCGGAACTGGCCGCGCTCGGGCTGCTGGTTTTGTTTTTCATCGTTCATTTCGAAGCCTTAAAATCGTTCTCATTGCGGCGGTCCACCCGACTGGGATTGAACAGCGTCCTGATGGTCCTGATCTTCATCGCGATCCTTGGAATTTCAAACTTCATTCTATCCCGGCATCATGTCCGGTTTGATTTTTCCGAAACGGAATCGTTCTCCCTGGCGCCGCAGACGGTTCAGGTCCTGAAGGACCTGAACCGGGACGTGAAAATCCTGGCCTTCGTCTCGGACCAGGGGCGTACCCGCTCACAGATCAAGGACCTGCTGAGCAGTTATGGTTACCAGAATCCCAGGATCACCTACACGCTGATCGACCCCGATAAAAAACCGTCCGAGGCCAAACAGTACGGCATCATCCAGTACGACACGCTGGTGTTGCAGAGCGGCAAACAGGAAACGCAGATCAAGACGGCCAGCGAACAGGAATTGACGAACGCGATCATCCGGATCGGCCAGGACGAACGGAGAAAGATCCTTTTCCTGGAAGGCCACGGCGAGCACGGTTTTTCGGACCCGGAAAAAACGGGTTACTCCCGCGTGAAGGACGCCCTTCAGAAACAGGGCTTCGACGTCGGAACGCTTTCCCTTCTTTCCGAGGGGAAAGTCCCGGATAAAACGACCGCGTTGGTGATCGCCGGCCCCCAGAAGGGGTTCCTGCCGCAGGAGAAGGCGGCCCTCGAAAACTATTTTTCGGCAAACGGCAAGGTCCTGCTTCTTCTCGATCCCGACGTCCGGGCGGATCTGGATGATTTACTGTCCCGATGGGGAATCCGGATGGGAAAAGGCCTGATCATCGACACCTTCTCCCGGCTTTTGGGCGGAGACTTCACCATCCCGGTCGTGACGACCTATCCGCCGCACGAAATCACGCAGGGCTTCAACATCGCGACCTTCTTTCCGGTTTCCCAGTCGGTCAATTTCGATCCGGGCCGGGCCGTGGAATACGACTACAAACCCCTGGCCCAGACCGGCGACAACAGCTGGTCCAAAACCCATCCCGGCGAGGGCCGGCTGAATTTCAATCCGGCGGAGGATGTGCGGGGGCCGCTGACCCTGGCAGCCGTGGTCACCCGCAAACCGAAAGGCGGCGCCCCCGAACAACACTCGCATGACGCACCCGCCGACGCCGGACCGGGCGAACCCGAAACCGGCGAGTCTCAGCCGACCCTGATCGTGTTCGGGGATTCCGACTTCGCCGCGAACGGCTCGTTTAATTTTTCCGGGAACGGCGACCTCTTTCTGAACACCGTCACCTGGCTGGCCCAGGAGAAGGGACTGATCTCGATCCGGCCGAAGGAAACCCGTTTCACCCCGCTCTTCCTTTCACAATCCCAGGGAAAGGTTCTGATGACCGTTTCCCTTCTGCTCCTGCCCGCCGCCGTCTTTACCACCGGAATCGTCATCTGGAGACGGCGTCGCCGTCTATAACCGTGGCCACTAAACCCCGATCCAGTTTTACAACAACGCTGATCATGGCCGCCGCACTGCTGCTACTGACGGCCTACCTGGTCGTCTTCGAAATTCCGCAGCAGAAGAAGGCCAAAGAGGCCGAGCAGACCGCCGACCTTCTTTTCAACTTCAAGAGCGCCGATGTCGAGAGCGTCGCGTTGCGTTACCCCGCGGGCGAAATTGAACTGCGGAAGTCGCCGGATGGAAAATGGACCGTGACGAAGCCCCTGCAGGCCGAGGCCGACCAGCGGGAAGTCCAGAGTCTGATCACGACCATTGCAGACATCCGGTTCACGCGCGTCGTTGAAGAACAGACCGTCAACCTGTCCGAATTCGGGCTGGATCGTCCCAACGTGGATATCACCCTGACCTTCTCCGACCGCACGGAGCGGCTTTTACTCGGCGATGACGGCCCGATGCCCGGCACGCTCTTCGTCCGGAAGAACGGCGAACCGCGCGTCGTTCTGGCGCAGCAATGGATCAAGGGATCGCTGACGCGGACGGTCTTTGATTTCCGGACAAAGATTGTTCTGCCGATCGAGCATGACAACGTGGACCAGGTGCAGATGGAATTCCCCAAGCAGACGTTCCAGATGGTCAAACAGGACAAGCGCTGGCTTTTTAAAAATCCGGTCGAAGGCTCCGCGGATGAAGATGCCTTAAACAGTCTGATCCTGATGCTGCAGAACCTTCGCGCCGCGTTTTTCATCGATCCAGGACCGGATCGTGAAAAAACGATGAAGGGTCTGAAAAAACCGCTGGTCACCGTCACGATCAGCGAACCCGAGAACGGCGGACCGAAATCCCGGACCGCACGGTTCTACGACGCGCCCGAGAAGGACAGCGTCTATCTGATCACCGAACCGGACCGGCCGATCTACCGCGTGGCCAGGGCCAACATGGACGAACTCAAGCCGGACCTCTTCCATTATCAGGACAAACACCTCGTCACGGTCCCAAGGGATGCGGTGAAGGGAATCACGATCCATACCCCGACCGAGCAATATACATTGGCGTCGAAAGAAACCGGATGGACGATGGAGGCCGAAGCTCAACCGGTCAACCAAGACCGCGTCAAACGGCTACTGGACCAGATCGAAAAGCTCAAGGCGTTTCAGGCGACCGAAAAGCCGGTGAAAAAACCGGCCGCCGTCGGCCTCAAACCGGCCGCGGTTGAAATTCAGTTCACGGACCCGACGAAGAAAACACCGGCAACGCTTCAACTGGGAAACGAACTCAAAGGGATGCTGTATGCACGGGGCAATACGCGCCTCGGCATCGTGCTGGTGAACAAGGATTTTCTGGATGAGATCCCGAAGAAGTCGGAGCTGCTGAAGAAAACAGAGCCGGCCAAGGAAAAGAAATAGTGGAGGCGATTCATGAATCGCCTCCACTGAAAACCTGAACCGCCTCGATCGCCTTCTGCCATTGACCATACCGCTCCTCCCTCTGCTCCTGGGAAATCCGGGGCCGAAAAAATTTTCCGGGGATTTTCTTCGGCACGGCCGACGGGGATTTCCACCAGCCGACGCCGACGCCGGCAAGAAACGCCGCGCCGAGGGCGGTCGCTTCGCTTGCGTCCGATCGGATGATCGGGAGACCCAGCAGATCGGCCTGGGTCTGGACCAGCGACCCGATGCGGGACCCGCCTCCCCCGGCCGTGAGTTTGTTGATGCGGACCGTTCCGTCCTTCCGGATCACCTCCACGATATCCTTGACGAGAAACGCGATGCCTTCAACCGCGGCGCTGACCAGATCCGTGTTTGACGTCGTCGAACCAAGACCGAAGAGGCTCATCCGGGCCCCGCTCAACCAATGGGGCGCGCCCAGCCCGGCAAGCGCCGGCACAAGATAGACGCGCTCACGGGAGGATTGGATCATCCGGTCGATCTCCCCGACCGATTTGAGCCATCCGAATTCCTTCAACCGATCGAACACGGTTCCGACGGCATTGACCGTTCCTTCAACGACATAGGACGTTTCTTCCGGCGTCGTCCAGGCCAGGCTGGATAAGAGTCCGGGGAGAAGCGACAGATCCGGACCCGTATTGACCAGCAGGAAACCGCCCGTGCCGTAATTGACCACGGCCTCGCCCGGACGGACCGCGCCCAATCCCAGGAGTCCGGCCTGCTGATCCCCGATCGATGCCCGTATCGGGATATCCCTGCCGGATAGACGGGCCGTTCCGTAATCGGCCGCGGTCGGCAGAATACGGGGAAGAAGCGAGAGAGGAATATCGAACAAGGACAACAGCTCCTCATCCCAAGAAAGGTTGTGAAGATTCATCAAAAGCGTGCGCGCCGCGTTCGTATGATCGGTTGCATGAACCTCGCCGCGAGTGAGATGCCAGATCAGATAGGTATTGACCGTACCGCACAGCGCCCGCCCCTGCTCGGCTTTTGCGCGCAGACCCTTCATATGATCCAGCAGCCATCGGAGCTTGGGCGCGGAATAATACGGCGTCAGCCTCAGGCCGGTCTTGGACCGGATCAGCTCACGGTGATCCGCCCATTGACGGGTCGACTCGGCCGCCCTCAGATCCTGCCAGCTGATCGCGGGAGTCAGCGGCCGGCCGGAATTCTTATCCCATAAGATGATCGTGGAGCGTTGGTTGGCGATGCCCAGCGACGCAACAAAATCTTTTTTACCGAGGGAACGGATCAGCCGCTTTGCCGCGCCGAGTTGGGAATTTAAAAGGGCAACCGGGTCATGCTCGATCCAACCGGGCCGGGATCGGATCGTCTTTAACGGGACGGCCGTCTGCCGCTCGATCCTCCCCTTCCGGTCCGCCAGAAGCGCCTTCGAGTTGGTGCTTCCCTGATCCAGGGATAGAAGATAGTCCGTCATGGGGCGCATGGTAGAAGAACTTTTCGGTCTTGTCAAACGGGACGGTCGCTGATAGGATGCACAAATGACCTCGCCCGATCCTTCGAAACAG
>JACQFA010000027.1 GCA_016200255.1 Nitrospirota bacterium
GCCGCGGCCGTGAAAACGTTCGGCCCGTCTGAATTTTCGGCCCGGCTGGTTTCGGCCGTCTTCGGCATGCTGTTGTTGATGGTCACCTATGGTTTTACGCGGTCGGTCCGGACGGCCGGCGGCGGTCTGCTTGCGATGCTGATTCTGGCCTGCAGCCTGGAGATGGTGGTTCTCTCGCATGCCGCGATGACTGATATGCTCCTGGTCTTTTTTGTCACGGTCGCCCTGGCCAGCTATTACATGTTATACAAAACGGACCGCGGGGTTTGGTCGGCCGGTCTGTATCTTTCCTTGGCCCTCGCTGTTTTGACGAAAGGGCCGGTCGGTCTTGTTCTTCCCGGTTCGATCATCGCCCTTTTCATCATGACGGTCGGCCCGTGGCCGGAACGGATCCGCCAGCTTCGACTCGGACAGGGGATCCTGATTTTTTCCGCGGCCGCGATTCCCTGGTACGGCATCATGTTCCGGCTTCACGGCGCCGTGTTCTGGGATTCTTTTTTCTTAAGACACAATATCGAGCGATTCACGTCCGTCATCGGCGGACATGGCGGGGCGCCGTTTTATTATCTGGGGGTGCTGGCTGTCGGCTTTTTCCCGTGGACGGCCTTTCTTCCCGCTTCGATTTTATCCGTCTTTTCCGGTTCGACCATCACCGGGCGATGGAACGGGCTGCGCAAGATGCCTTCCGAGAAACCGTTCGAATGGTTTTTGCTGTTGTGGGTTGCGGTCATTTTCGGTTTTTTTACATTGGCCGGAACCAAGCTTCCCAACTATATCGCGCCCGCCTTTCCTGCGATGGCGATCCTCGTGGCCGGTTGGTGGGACCGGAAGATGGAGGAGGACAATACGCTTACGACCCGCGGCGACCGGCTCACGTTCGGATTGCTGGGTTTGCTGACCGTGGTTTTCGCCGCGGCTCTCCTGGCGGTTCCGAAGGGGATCGAATGGGCGAGGATGAAGTACGGAGCCTCGGCCCCGTTTCTGGCCCAGCCAATCGAACTGGGAACGGTCTTGATGATTCTGGCCTTCATTCTTTTGATCGGCGCAATTACCTTTCATGCCCTTTATCGGTTGACGAGCCGGTGGATGGGCTTTATGGTCTTGGTGCTCATGATGGGGAGCTTTGTGTTCGTCTTGCTGTTTGAACTTATTCCATCCGTGAGCGGCTATATTCAAATGCCGCTGCGCGATCTCGCCCGGGAGACGGGCGGATGGATACGTCCGGATGAGCCCCTGATCCTTTTCGGACTGAAGAAACCCAGCGTCCTGTTCTATGCCCGGCGGGGAGCAACCCTGATCAAATCGAATCAGGAGGAAACTCTTCGGGAGTTCCTGATGGCGAATCCCCGCGCGGTCGTGCTGAGCAACAGTCATTCACTGCCGGTTTTAAACACCCTGCCTCATTTGTTCATACGAGAGGAAAAGGGAGGGTATGTCCTGGCCACCCGTTCTTAAAAAGATGATTCAATCTGATTCCGGGCGTGAGCATCCTTACCGTCGTTGGTTGACGACCGCCCTCAAAGCGGTCGTCAGCCTGGGGATATTGTCCTATCTTTTTTCAAAGGTCGATATCCGGTCCGTCGTCGAATCGTTGCGAAACCTTCACGGCGGTTACTTCGCCCTGGCGATGATCAGTTATATCGCCCTGCAGTTCGTGGGTGTCCTGCGGTGGCGGATCATGGTCCATGTCCAGGGGTACGGACATGCCTACGGCCGCCTGGCGACGTTTTATTTTGCCGGTTTGTTTTTCAACCTTTTTCTTCCGACCTCGATCGGGGGGGATCTCAGCCGGTGCTATTATCTGGCCGACAACCGAAGCGACATCCTGCGCGCGATGACGACGATCCTGGCGGACCGTGTCAGCGGCATGTTCGCCCTGATCTGCATCGCCGCCGTCGCGTTGCTGGGGACGTCGGTCGTCATTCCGGTCTGGATGACCGTGATCACGGTCGGAGGGGCCGTCCTCCTCCTTCTCGGTCTGCTGACTCCGTTCATCTTTCCCCGATTAATTCGAAAATTTGAGCTGCCGTATCGTTACTGGGAACAACCGCGGTTCATGGCCGGTTCGCTGGCGGCCTCGTTCTTTATCCAACTGTCCCTCGTGTTCATCAACATGTTCACCGGTTACGCGGTGGGAATCGACATTCCATGGGGATTCTATTTTGTCTTCACGCCTCTCGTGGCCGTTTCCGGGATGATCCCGATCAGCCTGAACGGTCTGGGTGTCCGTGAAGGCGCTTATGTTTATTTTCTGGTTCAAGTGGGCGTAACCGCTTCGCAGGCGCTGGTCTTTGCCATCGTCTGGTTGATCCTTATTACATCCACCAGCATTCTGGGAGGCATCGGCTGGGTTTTCACGGGGCGATCCTTGACCACCGCTCGGACTTGACCTGTACGAGGCGGGAGATTATAGTAAAGGACGCCAATCACAAAAAGGAGCGGAAGATTGAAAAAACCGTTGGTCAGCATTGTGATGGGCAGTGAATCCGATCTGATCGTCATGGAACAGGCCGCCAAGATGCTGGATGAATTTGGCGTGGCGCATGAGTTGGCGATCACGTCGGCCCACCGGTCTCCGAATTGGGCGCGCCGGTATATTTTGGAGGCCGAGAAGAAAGGCGTCCAGATCTTCATCGCGGGCGCGGGCGGGGCGGCCCATCTGGCCGGCACCGTGGCGGCGCATTCGATGCGGCCCGTGATCGGGGTTCCGATCGATTCATCCTCCCTCAAAGGGCTGGATGCGCTGCTTTCGACGGCCCAGATGCCGGGCGGGGTTCCGGTGGCCACCATGGCGATCGGAAAGGCCGGGGCCAAGAACGCGGGGATACTTGCCGTTCAGATTCTGGGAATTGGGAAGAAGGATTTAGGTCGTAAAATCAAAGAGTACAAAGAAAAGCTTGAGGAAGAAGTTGAAGCCAATGCAAGGCGGGTCCAAAGGGCGGGTTGTTAAGATTGATCCGTCGCATCCCGATTCCGGCCCATTTCAAAATGCGGTCCGGCAGGCGCTTGGGGTGATTCAGTCCGGAGGGATGGTCGCTTTTCCAACCGAAACTTTTTACGGGTTGGGCGTGGATCCGTTCAATCCGTCGGCCGTTGAGCGGCTCTTTGAGGTCAAGGGGCGCGAGCCGGGCCGGCCGATCCTTCTTGTTGTTGATGATATCAAACGTCTCGAAGACCTTGTCAAAGCCATCCCGGAAGAAGCCCGGAGCCTCATTCGAAAATTCTGGCCGGGTCCCTTGACGCTCCTTTTTGAATCGGCCTCTCATGTGACTTCCGCACTGACCGGAGGAACCGGAAAAATCGGGATCCGGATTCCGTCGCATCCGGTTGCGCTGCAACTTCTCCGGTCGGTCGGTCGTCCTCTGACGGCCACAAGCGCCAACCCTTCCGGACAGCCCGGGTCCACCACGGCCGAAACGGTGGCCGAGACGCTCGGTCCGAAGCTGGATCTGATCCTCGACGGCGGCGCCACGCCGGGAGGGCCGGGATCGACGATTGTGGATGCCACGCTTCACCCTCCCCGGCTGGTTCGTGACGGCCGGGTTCCCTTTCGCGATATTCTCGGCAGTCTCGGTTTGAGTTCCACGGAGGATCATGAATGGTAATATCCGGCATCCGAAAAATCACAGACCGGTTGGAGCAACTCCGCTTAAATACCAAACTCCTCATCATGATGCTCTCGCTGCTGTTCCTCTCGCTGCTGGCCTCCTTTGCCTTCTATTGGCTGACCGAAAAAGCGGTTGTCAAGGAGATCATGGCCGATACGGCCGATCTGACGACGGCGGTCCAGATCAGCGTGGAGCAGTTGACGGCCCAGGGAGGAACAGACGAGGCGAGATTGAGGGCCTACGTCAACCGGCTGAATAAAAAGGGCGTTAAAGAGATATCCGTCCTGAGTAATGAGAATAAGGTCATCGCCAGTTCCAACCCCCAGCGCAAGGACCGGCCGGCGGATCCACGGCGGCGGGACCTGGTGATTACGGAGCGGATCGGGGAGGACCTGGGAGCGAAAAAGGACCAGAAGCCTTATAACATCCTGGTCCCGATCGTGGTGGCGGGCGAGCAGCTGGGTTACGTCCATATCATCATGATCATGGATGATTTCTCCCGCCTGATCCGGGCCAGTTTCTATAAACGTCTGGCGGTCCATATCGGCATTTTTTCCGTCGGTATACTCCTTTCGTTCTACCTGGCCTGGCGGTATACCCGGCCGATCCAGCAGGTGGTCGAGGCGGCCAAAAGCGTCGCGGCTGGCGATCTGACCAGGTCGCTGGTGGTCCAAGGCGGCGGCGAAATCGGCGAGTTGACCCAAAGCTTCAACGAAATGGTTGAAAAACTCCGTTTGCAGAAATCGCTTGAAGGCCGTCTGCGGCATGCGGAACACCTCTCGGCCGTCGGCCAGCTGGCCTCCGGAATCGCCCATGAAATCAGAAATCCGTTGAATCTGATCAATCTGAGCATCGATCATCTCCACGCTCAGATGGAGAAGGCCCGTACCCTCGACATGGGCGAGATTGACAAGCTCGTCGCGAATATCAAGGCCGAGATTCACCGTCTCAACCGGATGATCGAAAATTTTCTCGATTTTGGGAAGCCCTTGAGGCTCCAGGTGCAATCGGCCGACCTGGCTCCCCTCCTGTCCGAGGTGCTGCAGCTCGCGCTTCCCAAGGGCATGGACCAGGGGGTCGTGTTTGAAACGGCGGGCGTCGAGGATCTGCCGAGGGTGATGGTGGACGTGGAGCAGATTAAAAATTGCTTCGTGAATGTCACCGTCAACGCGCTGCAGGCGATGAGTCACGGAGGGATTCTGAAGATCAGCGCGCAACCGGACCATGAAAACGGCTGTGTTTTGGTCCGCTTCAGTGATACGGGCTGCGGAATCGAGAAGGACCATCTTCTGAAAATTTTTGAACCGTATTTTACGACTAAGAAACTCGGCATCGGTCTTGGATTGGCGCTGACAAAGCGGGTTCTGGACGAGCACGGCGGAACCATCTCGGCAACCAGCGAGAGCGGCTCGGGAACGACCATCACGATCTCGCTGCCTCTGGAAGGAGTGCATGCATGAAATCCGGGAACATCCTGGTGATTGACGACGAACGGTCGCAGCGTGAAATCATGGCGCTTATTCTCCGTTCGGAAAAATACGAGGTGGATCTCGCCTCGACGGCGAAGGAGGCGGCGGGTAAATTCCATGCCGGGGAATACGATCTGGTCTTGACCGACCTGAAACTGCCGGATACCGACGGTCTCGGGATCGTCCAGCGGATCTTCGAATCGAACCCGTTGGCCTGCGTCATTATCATCACGGCCTATGGCTCGATCGATTCGGCGGTGGAGGTTATGAAACTGGGTGCGCTGGACTACATCACCAAACCGATCGAGCGCGAAGAACTTTTGATCGCCGTCAAACGGGCGTTCGAGAAGATCTCGCTGGTCCGGGAAAACCACCGACTCCGCCAGCAGCTTCAGGAAAAATTTCATGTCAACAACATCATCGGAAATCATACCAAAATGCAGGATGTTTTCGCCGTTCTTAAAAAGATATCAAACAGCACGGCCACGGTCCTGATCCATGGAGAGTCCGGAACGGGAAAGGAGCTCCTGGCCCGCGCGATCCATTTCAACAGCGCCCGAAAGAACAAGCCGTTTCAGGCAATCAATTGCGCCGCGATTCCCGATTCGTTGATTGAAAGCGAATTGTTTGGGTATGAAAAGGGCGCTTTTACCGGGGCCGCGAGCCGTCGCATCGGTCTGTTCGAGGCGGCGGACGGCGGGACGCTCTTTTTGGACGAAGTGGGAGATCTGAGTCTTCATCTTCAGGGCAAGCTGCTCCGCACGCTTCAGGAGCGGCGGATCCGGAGAATCGGCGGATCGGAGGAGACGGCGATCGATGTCCGTGTGATAGCGGCTACCAACAAGCGTCTGGATCAGGAAATCAGAAAGGATCAATTTCGCGAAGACCTTTTTTATCGCCTGAACGTTATTTCGCTTCAAATGCCCCCGCTGCGCGAACGCAGCACGGATATTCCGGAACTGGTCCGCCATTTTATGCTGATCTATAACCAAAAAACAGGGAAGCGGATCAAGGGATTGAGCCACGAGGCGATGCGGCGGCTTCTGGAATATTCCTGGCCGGGAAACGTTCGGCAGCTGGAATCCTGCATCGAACGGGCGGTGCTTTTATGCGATGGAGAGCTGATCGGTCTTGACGATCTCCCTCCCGAGATCGGCCGCATGCCCTCGCCCATGACGGGGATCGGGCTGGAACTGCCCGCGGAGGGGATCTCGCTGGAGGAACTCGAACGGGAATTGATCTTCAAGGCCATGGAGCAGTCGGACTGGATCATCATGAAGGCGGCTAAATTGCTCGGTCTGACCTATAAGACGCTGCAGTACCGTTTGGAAAAATACAGTATCAAGAAGCCGGGACTCCTTGCCTCAAATCAGGCACAAAACGCCCCAGAAAAGGCATGATGTGTTGAATTGATGGGGCGTATTGTGAATTCAGATCAGCCTTGCGTTGGCATGAAACATGCTCTGATCTATATGGAGTTGTATCTAATATAGTTGTATTTTGTATCGTAGACGGATATACTGTCGAATCGCTCATCATGAATAGGCGATTATTTTTTAAACCATATGACAAGTTGAGAGGAGGTGAATTCAATGCGTAAAATGATCCTGTCGGCGGTCATTCTTTCATTTCTGTTCCTCCCGGTTCTCTCGGGTTGTGAATCAAAGCAATTGAAGGATGATAACACCAAGTTGAAACAGCAGGTGGATACACTGAGCAAGGATAAGATGGGGATGCAGGCCCAGGCGAGTCAGATGGCGGCACAGATGGATGAACTGAAGAAGAAGAATGCCGAGCTTGAGAAGGAAAATTCGGAACTGAAGGCCAAGGTTGCGGAGCTTTCGAAGAAAGGTGCGAAGCCGGCCGCCAAACCGGCTGCCAAGAAGAAGAAGTAAGAGCGGTAAAGAAGCTGTCTTGATCAAATTGTTTTAAAGAATTAACCGGGAGAGGTGAAAATCATGAAGAAGATGCTGTTAAGTTTAGTCATGGCGGTTGCTGTTTTGTCCTTTGCCGGCATCAGCTGGGCCGGGATGGTTTCCGGTGAGTTGACGAAGATTGACGGTTCGTTCTATATCGTCAAGGACAAAGCTGGAAAAGAGCACAAGATCCATTTCAACGATTCGACGAAGAAGACCGGCGACGTGAAAGCTGGCGCCATGGTCGAAGTGGACGAGGCGAACGGCCATGCCAATTCCATCAAGGTGGCGGAAATGAAGATGGATATGAAGAAGTAGTCTATCTTTTTTAAGTTGAGGCACGGCGCTTTCGACGCCGTGCCTCTTTTTTTGAACGGTTGATCTTTTCGGGACTTTCTTGTATCATGACATTGATTCTGCCTTCCAATACAGGTCCGGAGATTATGCCGCGTCTTACATACAAAACGGCCGGGGTCGATATCGAGGCCGGCGATGAGTTCGTCCGGACGATCAAGCCCTTGGTCCGGTCCACCTTCCGTCCCGAAGTTTTGACCGATATCGGCGGGTTCGGCGGACTGTTCGGACTGGATGTCAAAAAGTATAAAGAGCCGGTGCTGGTTTCCGGAACCGACGGGGTCGGAACAAAACTGAAAATCGCAATCCAGATGAACCAGCATGACACGATCGGGATCGATCTGGTCGCGATGTCGGTGAACGACGTGGTCGTGACGGGCGCCGAGCCGCTTTTCTTCCTGGACTATTTTGCGACCGGCAAGCTGCATCCCCAGACGTCCGTTGAAGTTCTTCGCGGAATCGTCAAGGGCTGCCGGGTGGCCGGGTGCGCATTGTTGGGCGGGGAGACGGCCGAGATGCCGTCCTTTTATCCGGAGGGGGTGTACGACCTGGCCGGCTTTGCGGTGGGCGTGGTTGAGAAGAGCCGTGTCATTGACGGCCGCCGGATCAAGGCCGATGACGTTCTAATCGGACTGGCCTCCAGCGGTCTGCACAGCAACGGTTATTCGCTGGCCCGGAAGATCGCCTTTGAGGTGGCGGGCCATAAAATCACCGATACGATCCAGGGCTGGAGCAACCGGTTGGGCGACGAACTTTTGACCCCGACCCGGATTTATGTCAAATCGATCCTGCAACTGACGCGCGATCTGGATGTCAAGGGATTGGCGCACATCACCGGGGGGGGGCTCACCGGCAACCTTCCGCGGATTCTTCCGGAAGGTTGCCAGGCGAAAATAAAACTGGGGAGCTGGACGGGGCCAGCGATTTTCGGATGGCTCGAAAAGCAGGGTGGGATTGCGGTTGAAGAGATGTATCGCGTTTTCAATATGGGAATCGGAATGGTGGCTGTCCTTGATCCCGGTCATGTGGAAAAGGCGATTGAGAAACTCAAACGCCAGGGTGAATCGGCTTTTATCATCGGCAGGATTGTCAAGGGCGACAAGAAGGTGGTCTATGAATAAGCCCGGGTTGCGATTGGGTGTGCTGGCTTCCGGCCGGGGCTCGAACCTTGAATCGATCATTCGGGCCTGCTCGGCCGTCAAGATTCACGCCGGCATCGAAATCGTGATCAGCGATCGCGCCCGGTCCCAGGCGCTGGAGCACGCGCGCCGGAATCAAATTCCGGCAGTCCATCTCGACCCCAAGGCGCATTCCAGCCGCGAGGATTACGATGCGGCCGCCGTCCGTCTTCTGCATGAACACCGTGTGGATCTGGTCGTGCTGGCGGGTTACATGCGGTTGATCACGTCCCGGTTGATCGGGCCGTTCAAAAATCGGATCATCAATATCCATCCCAGTCTGCTGCCTTCATTCCCGGGGCTGCGTTCCCATCGCCAAGCGCTGGAGTGGGGCGTCCGCATTTCCGGCTGCACGGTTCATTTCGTAGACGAAACGATGGACCAGGGATCGATCATCATTCAGGCGGCCGTGCCGGTCCTGGACGGCGATACGGAGGAGACGCTCGAGGCCCGTGTCCTGGAACAAGAGCATCGGATACTTCCACAGGCCATTGAGTATCTTGCGGAGGACCGACTCGAAATTTCAGGCCGGCGTGTGATTCTAAAATCGCCGAAACCGTCTGCCGGGGCGATGGTTGTATCGCCCATGATCGAAATAGGACTGTGATCCGGTGCTCTTGAACGACACATTTTTATTGGGCTGCGCCTACCTTAAAGAATCGAATTACCGGGAGGCGCTGGTCTATTTCCGCCGTCTGCTGGCGGCGTATGAAGAGAGTCCGGACGCGGCGGTTCCGGCGGAGCTTCTGTCGAACTGCGGCCTGGCCTTGGCGTTGGGGGAAAACCGGATCAGCGAGGCCGTGGCCTACTGCACGTCGGCGATCAAGAAGGAATTTTATCATCCGGAATTTTATGTAAACCTGGCGCGGGTTTATTTAAAGGCGAATCGTCGTTCCAGCGCTGTGGACGTTCTGAACAAAGGCCTGAAGATCGACGGACAGAATCCCGGAATTCTGACGGAGCTTCGCAAGCTGGGCATCCGTCGAAAGCCGGTGGTGGGTTTCCTTGCACGCGGCAATCCGATTAATAAAGTACTGGGCCGGGTCAAGGCGCGTCTTCGTGCGAAGGATAAGAAAACCCGGAAACAGGCCGCGTCATGACGGGCCGACGCCTGCCGGTCCGCCCGAGTTGCTTGAAGAAGTGATGGAGTTCGTATGGAACACGTGGGGCTGTAGCTCAGTTGGGAGAGCGTCGCGTTCGCAATGCGAAGGCCGCCGGTTCGATCCCGGCCAGCTCCACCAAGTAGTTTCCCATCGAGGTGTTTTGAAATAAAAATGCGCCGTCTCCCTGTGGCTGTCCGTGTTATTATCAACGTTATTTTGTTACAGGTCCTGAGTCTTGAACCGGTCCATGCATCCGGTGCGACCGTTTTTACGGCGGATGAGAAGGGCGGAACGGTTTCGGCGATTGATCCCGGCACGGGTTCATTGCTCGCGCAGATCAAGGGATTGACCGCCCCCCACAACATCCATATCGGCCCTGACGGCTTGCTGTACGTCACGGACGGTCCAAACAATATCGCCGTTCGGATTGATCCCGTGCACTATGCGATCCTGGATCGGTGGCCGACCGGAAAGAACCCCGCCCATATTTTCATTACACCCGACCGGAAATACATCCTTGTGACCAATACCGACTCTGATGACGTGACCGTGACGGATCTCAAGACGCTTAAGCCGGTCGCAACGATTCCGACCGGGCATCACCCCCACGGCATTTCGGTACGTCCGGACGGTCGGTATGCATTTGTGGCGAACATGATGTCCAGCGATCTGACGGTGATCGATCTGGAACGAATGGCGCCGCAGGCGACCGTAAAACTTCGGGGTGAGATCGGCGTCCAGGCCTGGGTGACGCCGGATGGACGGTGGGTTTATGTCTCCTCGCTGAATCCGAAAGGAACGGGGATCGTGACCAAGATCGATGCTTCGACTTTTTCGGTGGTCACGGAGATATCGGTTGGATCAAAACCGGCACAGCTCGGGGTAACACCGGATGGACATTATCTCGTTGTCTGTAACCAGGGATCAAACTCCATTTCGGTCATTGATACCCGGACCGACAAGGTGATCAAGGAGATACCCGGTCAGGGGGAATGGACTCATGGGGTTTCCTTCTCGAACGATGGGCGGTGGGCCTATTTTACCAATACGAACAGCCACAGCGTGGCCGTGATGGATTTGAGCCGCTTGGAGGTCGTCAAAACGCTATCGGTCGGCCGCGGCCCGAACGGGATTGCGGCTTCTTACCCCTATCCTCGGAAATGACGGGACATTCATTTCGATTGAGTCCTGTTTGATTCCGACCCTATTGATGAAATAGTCTTTCCCTTCCATCTTTCAACAGCATCCGCCATGCCTTTTGACAATCGCTGATTTGGTATGTTAAACTGTGCGACTTTTGTGGACGTTGCGTTTTCATCAGGTTCGAAGCGGAGATAATAATGTCCAAAAATCAAGCATCGCATCTGGTCATCGTCGTCGGGGCCGGGCCGGCCGGGATGGCGGTCGTCAACACTCTTTCCAGGGCGGGCCGCCGGGTCGTGGTTTTGAACCGCGACATCAAGTTCGGCGGCCTGGCCGAGTACGGCATCTTCCCCAACAAGCATCGTCTGAAGGGAGGACTCAAAAAGGGCTACTGGGATATCCTGAGCCGGGAAAATATCGAGTACTACGGCAACGTGACGGTCGGGAATGATAAAGACATGACGTTCTCCGACCTGCAGGCGATCGGGGCCGGCGCACTGGTGTTCGCCACCGGCGCACAGGGGACCAAAACGATCGGCGTGGAGGGCGACCGTGCAAACGGCGTCTATCATGCCAAGGACGTCGTCTATCATTATAATCTGCTTCCCGGTTTCAGCCAGCGTCCGTTTGAACTGGGACAGCGGGTGGCCGTCATCGGGATCGGCGACGTGATGGTGGACATCGCCCACTGGCTGATCCGTTATAAAAAGGTGAAAGAGGTCACCTCCATTGCGCGGCGCGGGCCGGCGGAACGAAAATACAACCCGAAGGAGATTCGCGTGGTTTGCGGCAACGTGGACCGGGACGATTTGACGAAAGAGTTCGCCCGCATCCGTCCGCGCCTTGAGGCGGCGGGCCAGAATGCCGACACGATCCGGTCCGGGATGTTGGGGGAAATGACGAAATGCGAACCGGCCGGAAGCGAAACAAAGATGCGCTTCCGTTTCCTCTCCTCGCCCCGCCGCGTTCTGACGGACTCGAAGAATCGGGTGAGAGGACTGGAACTGGAAGACACCCGGCTGGAGCCGAAGGGTGAGGACTTCGCCGCAGTCGGACTGAAGACCACCGGCGAGTTCGCCTGCGACAGCGTGATTTTTGCGGTCGGCGACCGTGTGGACGAAACGCTCGGTCTTCCGTTCAAGAACGGGAGTTTTCTGACGAACCCCAACCGGACGCAAAACGATCCGGATGATTCCCTCTTCCAGGCATACGACGAAACAAGCGGCCGGGTGATCGAGGGTGTTTTCCTGGCCGGCTGGGCCCGCCGGGCCAGCGAAGGGCTGGTGGGCGTGGCCAAGCGCGACGGCGACTGGTGCAGCGAAGTCCTTGAGAGGCATTTGGCGACCCGCGCCCCGTTGGACGCGGCGGCCGTCCAAGAGAAGCTGGATCGGTTAAAACGCCTGATTGAAAAGCGTCAGCCGGATGCGGTTCGGAAAGAGGATCTTCGGCTGCTCTTGGAGATGGAAGAAGAGGAAGGAAAACGGAAGGGAATCATCGAGGGATTCAAATTTCCCACCAACCAGCAGATGCTGGCCGCGATCCGCCACCGGAAAATGGCATAAAGTCCGTCCGAAATCTTTCTACTCCTCCCCCCATTTGAGTTTCCGGCGAAGCACTTCATAATAGTTGCGCTGCGGCGACCGGATCAGTTTGATCTTGCTGTCGGCCGTCCAGATCTCGACCACATCCTCGTGCCGCAGCGAAAAACCGACCTGGCCGTCGAAGGTCACCGTGGTCCCTTCCTCGCGGGTTTTCAGAATCACCTCGACATGCACATCGTTCGGGATCACGACCGGCCGGTTGGTCAGGGTATGCGGGCTGATCGGCGTGAGGACCATGGCCTCGACCGACGGATAGATGATGGGGCCGCCGGCCGACAACGAGTAGGCGGTTGAACCGGTGGGTGAGGCGAGAATCAGTCCATCGCCCCGAAGCGCGGTGACGAACTGGCGGTTGATGAAGATCTCCAGTTTGATCATCCGGGCCAGGGTCCCCTTGCTGATCACGACGTCGTTTAAGACGAGAGATTGGGCCACCGATTCTCCCTGCCGGTGGACCGTGGCCTTCAGCATCAGACGGTCGTCCGTCACGAACTCGTTCTTGAAAATTTTTTCCAGTGTGCCGAACAGCTCGTCCACCGCGACCTCGGTCAGAAAGCCCAGTCCGCCGAGATTCACGCCCAGGATCGGGACGTCCTTTCCTTCCACCACTCGCGCGACGCTCAGAAGCGTTCCATCGCCGCCCAGAACGATCACCATTTCGACCAGCGATGGTACTTTTGATTTCCGGTGCGGAGAGGCCAGGCCGGCGACGGATGCGGTGTCGGAATCCATGATCGCCTCCTTACCCTGCCGGGCCAGCCAGGGGAGGAGCTCATCCAGGATTTTTTTAACCGCATGGGTGTTCTGTGGTTTGGCGATGATTCCTATTTTTTTCATTTGATTCTCGGTTTGAGTTCCGGTTCTAAATGAACGGGGCATGAGTCCAAAAACATTCTAGACACCTTGCGGGTTGTTTGTCAACGCGGGGTTTTTAGACCTCGAAAAATAGCATGAAAAAATATTTGACAAGTGTAATAATTTATGTTAACAATACGACCCTCAAGTTTGAAAATCATGCCCAGTCAGCGGTGGTTTCTCAAAGAAGGACCGCTTCCGAAAAAGAGGCGTATCGCATTTATGGTCAAAGTCAGAGAGGTGATGGCCAAGGGTGTGTTTACGGTTTCGAAAAAAACAAAAATCAAAGAGACAGCGGATTTAATGAAACGAAACGGGGTCGGCAGCCTCTTGGTCAAGGATGGGGATCAGATTGTCGGGATCGTCACCGAGACGGACATCGTCCACAAGATTGTGGCCATGGGGATCAGCCCTCAGATCACCGGCGTGGATGCGGCGATGAGTTTCCCCCTTATGACGATTGATGCGGATGAGGCGATCGAAGAGGCCGGCCGCCAGATGGTCGAGAACGGCATCCGGCATCTGGCCGTGACTCAGGATGGAGATGTGACCGGCATGATCTCGATGCGCGATCTGTTGCGGCCGTTTTACCTGCCAAAGGAAGGGCCGGGATCATAACGGATGGCCGGCGGTTTTCAGGGACGATGGGTCGGGGTCGTGTTGCCGGTCCTCATCCTCCTCGCGTCGCCGGCCTTCGCGACGCATGAAAATGACCACCGGTTTATCGTCTACGGCACGGTTCATGACGGCCGTGGGAATCCCGTGGCCGACGCCCGGGTGATCGTGGTGGATCCCCGGCTGGATGAAGGCATGACGGCCTTCACCGACCGGAACGGCGGTTTCGAAGCGTTGCTTCATCTTCATAACGCCGATCTTGGGGATGAAATCATTGTGACGGCCCTGGATCAGAAGAAAACGATCCGGGCCGAGTTTGATCCGAATGACAAGGTCACGGTGCGGAAGGCGCGTCTGGATTTCGGAGCACCGGGGGACGGCCGTCCGGAGTCCGGGTGGTACGGATCCCGAACGTTAACAGGGGCGGTGCTCATTGGTGCGGCTGCAACGGTCTTCATTCTTTTCGAACGCTACCGCCGGCGGAAGCATCCCGTTTCCAAAAAATCGCGTGAGAAAGAACCGTAGGGTCATACGTTGCGGGTACGGGGAAACCAACGATATCAGGGTCAACGTATGTCATGACGCTTTCCGCCTCGCAGAATGAGAGGACGGGAGCGTTTTTTTGTGGGCGCCATTCGTAACGATCGAAACTCGGTCATTTAAGTGGAAAGGAGCGGAAGTTGATTATGAAAAGGTCAGCAGCCATTTTGGGGGTTATGGGTATTCTGGGTTTCATGACGGCATGCGGGCCTGAGGCTCCTCTGGGGCCGCCGCCTCCGGTTCCGGCGGAATACGCCGATAAGCATATGCCGGCCGGTTGGTGGACGGATCCGAAGATCGTCGAAGAAGGCAAGGCGATCTTCGAGGGCAGGGCCGATTCCGATGTCAACTGCTCCAGTTGCCATGGGCGGGACGGCAAGCCGAAGAAAAAGGGCGCGCGGGACTTCCGCGTCGGCGAGCGGATGAAACTCTACTCGGACAGCTTCTGGTTTTGGAGGATTTCGGAAGGCGTGCCGAATACCAAGATGAAATCCTGGAAGAGCAAGCTGACCGAGGAGCAACGCTGGAAAGTGATGACCTATGAGCATACCTTCAGCCACGGCCTCCAGCCGGCGCCTCATGATGATTATGTCAAACCTGCTCAGGTGGAAACAAAATGAATAGAAAGATAATCAGCTGGGCGGTGCTCTGCGCCGTGGTGCTTTTGTCCGCGACGGCGGTCCTGGCCCAGATTCCCGACCCCAAACAGATCGAGTTTCCGTACGTCGGTAACCGCACCGCGGTCTGGATCGTGGCCCAGCTGCATGTTCTGTTTGCGGCCTTTATCCTGGGGGCGCCGATTTTCGTGTCGGTCTGTGAGTGGCTCGGGATACGCAGCAACGATCCGCGCTACGACCGCATGGCCAAGGATATCACCAAGGTCTCGATGGTGATGTACAGTCTGGCGGCGCTCACGGGAGGGTTCTTCCTGTTCGCCATGATCACGCTTTATCCGGCCCTGTCCGCCTGGTTCTTCACCCATATGTTCGGGCTGGTGGCCATCGCCTACCCGCTTCTGTTTATTGCCGAGACCCTGGTGCTGTACGTCTATTGGTACACCTGGGACATCCTCAAGGGCGACAAGAAGCGGCGCCACTTCGCGATCGGCGTCGTGCTGAACATCATGGGTATTCTGATCCTGATGATCGGCAACGCGCTCACTTCATTCATGAACACCCCGGTGAAATCGCCGGAGGGGATGGAGATGGGCATTCGCGAATACCTGGAGAACGTCGCCACGCTGTGGGACAAGGTCAATAATTACAGCTGGACCACGATGAACTTCCACCGTCTGATCGGGAACGCCGTGTTCGGCGGTTTCATCGTGGGGTTGATCGGCGCCTATAAGTACGTCTGGGCCAAGACCGATGAAGAGCGGGCGCATTACGACTGGATGGGATTCGTCGGCAATTTCTTCGGTGTCGGAAGCATGATGCTCTTCCCCCTGGTCGGGTACATCCACGCCTCATCCTTTTATATGTACGACGCCTCACTCGGGCCGTACATGATGGGCGATCAATTATCAATGTTCTGGGAGATGCAAGGGCTGATGATCGGCACGATCTTCTTATCCAGCGCGATCTACATGTGGCTGAGCATGCGCCGCATCATCCTGCCGGAAACGTATGCGGGTGTTGTGTCCCGGCCGTTGGTGTCAGCGGTGTTGTCGGGATTCCTGCCGGGGCTCGGTCATTTCTACAATAAGAAGTATGTCGCAGGACTGTTCTGGCTGGTTTGGGTTCCGGCCTGGGCGGTGGGGGTCGAGACCTTCCTTGACTCGATGGAGCCGATGTCCGGACCGATGCACTTCCTGATCCTCTTGCGCGGTTTCCCGGTGATATTTTACATCATGAATGTCTCGCGTGGATTCCGCTCGGCGAACGATGAACCGATGGCCCGGCCGCGGTTGTTGAACTTTCCGTTTTGGTGGTTTGCGCGGTTTTTGGTTTGGCTCGACCAGTTCAGCCTGCGCAATGTGTTCGGTGTGATGAAGTTTGCTATTTTCGTCCTGATCTTAGGCAATCTGGTCTGGGTGACGCCCCATGCGTTCGTCGGCGCGGTTTCCGAGCTTACGGACGAAACCTACTCCCAGGTGGCGATCCCTGAACAGTGGGAATTCCTGTCGCTGATGCCGGCCAAGAATACCGCCGCCGCGTTGATGGTGCTGATGATCCTAGTCTGCTACATCCTGTACATGCGCGCAATCAAAGTCGGTCGGATCCAGTGGGGCAAGATCGGGTTTCCGGCGCAGTTGCTGTTGGTGCTCGTTGCGTTCTGCGCCACATGGACGATGGGGTTGATGGGCGTGGTCCGGTCCGGCATCCGCAAGTACTGGCATATTTACAACGTCATACCCGATCTCACGGGGGATAATTACACGCCGACCCTGGCGCATTCCGCCGTGGTGATCACGATATTGTCCTTGGTGTTCTATTTGATCGTGAGCCTGGCCATCTTGACGACTTTGAAGGTTGGCGAGGCGAAGGGAAAGGGATGTTCTATGTATTCTTGGGGACGGGGATCTTTATTCTGCTGGATGCTCCCCTGCCCGAGGCGCCGGTCGGTAAAGGCGGAATCATCTTTGTGATTTTTTTCGCCGTTGTCGCCGTGATCGTAACCATCATCGGCCATCTGTGGCCGCAATTTTCAACGGCACGCGAACTGGAAGGGATCACCCGAAAAACCGAGCGCTTCCGAAAAGATGCCGAGGCCAGGGAATCCTTGAGCATGAAAACCAAAGAACTGTCGGCGAAGGTGGATGAGCTCATGGCGCGTCTGGAGGAGCTTAAAACCCAGGGGAATCTGAATATGGCGGCCTTAAACCTGCCGGAGGAGAAAACTGCGGCTCCCAAATCCTCCTCGGCCAACCTTGCACCCGGCGACCTGGTTGGGCGTGGCAAGCTGGTCTACCAGGATCAGGAGTGTTACAACTGTCACAAGATCGGCGGAAAAGGCGGCAAGAAGCGGGGTCCGGAACTGGACAACATCGGCAACCTGGCCACGGCAGAACAGCTGAAGAAAAAAATTTTTAAGCCCAAGGCCTGGTATGCGGATGGGTACGAGAAAAGGACAAAAGACAAAATGCCGGATAAATTTCCGGATGTCATGAGCGATGACGAACTTGAGGCACTGGTGACCTATCTCATGACGCTCAAAAACACGGATGTCAAGACCCCGAAACCGGTGTTCCCATCCGGCTCTTAACAGGAAGCACCATCACATAGACGATGCAGCCAAAGATCAAGTCTAAAGTCCGCTGTACCGATCAGGAGATCGGCGAGATCATCCGGGTCATTGTGGACCCGCTCTCCCAGGATATCAGTCACCTCGTTGTCAAAACCGGGGGTCGGGAGCTTCTGATCCCGACGGACCAAAATGTAGCGGCCTGTACGGAGTCCGGGGTTGACCTGGCCTTCTCGTCCGAAGCCCTCGCACGGTTTGACCTGTTTCGCCGGGAAGATTATGTCCAGGTGAAGGAGGTGGAGATCGCCCATCTCGATCGCCATCTCGATGTGATGCCCGGTGAAGCATTGGTTCCCATTCCGGATTTGGAAAAAAACATCGAACGGCGGACCTTCTTGCAACGATTTACCAACGCCATTGGTCTGGTCCTGGCCCTTCCACTCCTCTACCCGGTTATCCGATACATCATTCATCCGATGTATCGTCCCTTTGACAACACATGGATTAAAATAGGGGGGGCGGATCAACTCCGTGAGCTTGATAAGCCTCGTTTAATCAAGTTTCAAAAGACCGTTAAGGAAGGCTTTCTCGAAAGGGAATACGAGAAGTCTCAATGGGCGGTCAAGGCCTCTCCGGGATTGTTGGAAAAGATCTACAAAAACCGGGAAGTTGAATTTCGAGATCCGGACGGGAAGATCGTCTGGCGGAACAATAAAGCGACGGATGTTGTGATCTTCTCCGGAAAATGTCCGCACTTGGGATGCGCCTACCGTTTGCGAAAACACAGGCGGTTTGGTCAAAGTTTTGTCTGTCCCTGTCACCTGAGTGTTTTTGATATGTCCGGAGCCGTCTTGGACGGCCCCGCCCCTCGTCCATTGGACATCCTTCCGATGAAAATGAGCAGGAGCGGAGAAATTGAAATCATTGATGTGGAGTTTAAGGCGGGAAAAAAAGAAAGGATCCGAATCGTTTAGATGTTCGATAAGATCTATCACTGGATCGATGAGCGGATTGATCTTAAATCCCTCCAAAACAAGCTGCTGAATGAACCGATGGCGGGGGGCGCGCGCTTTGCCTATGTCTTCGGATCCGTCCTCTTATTCATCTTTGTCATGCAGGTCGTCACCGGTATTCTTTTGATGTTCTATTATGCTCCCACCGCGGACCATGCCTGGGAAAGCACGAAGTATATTATGCAAGAGGTTGAGTTTGGATGGTTTGTCTTAAGTTACCACCTCTGGGGCGCCTCGGCCATGGTGATGATACTGGTGATGCATATGTCCCAGGTCTACCTGTGGGGCGCGTACAAGAAACCACGGGAAGTGGTCTGGTTGGTGGGTCTTCTTCTGCTTCTGATCGTCATGGGTTTCGGATTTACAGGCTATTTGCTGCCTTGGGATCAGAGGTCTTACTGGGCGACAACGGTCGGGGTTGAGATCGTCGACAAAGTGCCGATTATCGGTGATTTTTTGGGCCGTTTTTTAAGGGGAGGGGCTGTTCCGGGCGCGCAGACGCTGAGCCGGTTTTTTGTGATTCATGTCATGATACTCCCCCTGGGCCTGATAGCCATTGCGGGGTTGCACGTATTTCTCTTTCGGCGGGTCGGTCCGGCAGGGCCGTTCAAGGGCGCAAAGCGGGAACTCACGGCCAAGATGGAATATTTCTTTCCGGGCCAGGTTTATAAAGACATCGTCATCGTTTTGCTCGTCTTTGTGGCCATCTGCGCGTTGGCCATTTATTCACCGCATCAGCTTCTGGACCAGGCCAGCCCCGAGGCGTCGGATCTGGATCCGGAGCCGGAATGGTATTTTCTTTTCCTGTTTCAACTCTTGAGAGACCCGGCCCTTTCGTTTCTTTTCTCGGGCGAATGGGGGGAGTTTCTGGGGGCCATCGCCATTCCGACGGTTTTTTTGGCGCTGCTGGTCGCCCTGCCCTTTATTGATCGCAATCCGGAACGAAATCTCTTGAAACGTCCCATTGCCGTTTCGGCATGGGTCGTTGTAATGCTCTCCATTGTGGTTCTGACGATCCGGGCGATTCAGTTCCGGGAATGAGGGTGGCATGAACGTGCCTCGTGATCAGGGTCTCTTCTTCACGGTTTTTTTCGGTTTCTGCCTTGGCATTGTGCTGACGGTCTGGATGCTGCTTCCGGTTTACCACCGCGGCGAGGAGGAACCGTCCGGGGCGCCCAAGCCCGTCCTATTCAGCCCGGAGGAACGGATCAGACGCAGCGAACAGGCGATTAACCGCGTCGAGACGGTCTTGTCTCAATTGAAGGCGACCCAGAAAGAAAAACTCAAAAAACCGCTTTCTTCAAAACCGAAAGCCGGATCATGAAAGCCATTCAAGCCGCGCACAGACTGCTTAAAAAATCGCCGCCCGTTTCAGTGGGATTGGGTGTTATCGCATTTTTAGTTTTCGGGTTGCTCTTTCTTGATCCTGTTCTGGCTCAAGAAGGGGGGCCGTCCTCCTCGGTCGATTACCGTGATGTGGGCTGGATCGGCAGCCGAAACCTTGTATGGATCGTGGCGCAGGTCCATCTTTTGTTCGCCGGTTTCGTGCTGGGCGTTCCGATCTTTGCCTGGATATGCGAGATCATCGGCGTTCGAACGAAGGATCCGCGTTACGACAAGCTGGCCAAGGAATTCACGAAGCTGCTCACGGCCGCTTATTCGACAACGGCGTTGTTCGGAGCGATTTTTCTGTTTCTGCTGGTGGGTTTGTATCCCAAGTTCATGAACACCTTGTCCGACGTTTTCTATATGTCTTACTTCGTTTATGCCGGTTTGTTTCTTGTCGAAACCGTCACGCTCTATCTCTATTGGTACGGCTGGGATGCCATGAGCCATCATAAGGGATGGCACCTCTTCCTCGGCTTTATGCTGAACGTGTTCGGTTTCATGATCATGATCGTGGCGAACGCCTGGGGCACCTACCAGAACAGCCCCGTCGTTCTCTCCCCGGGGCTGACGGGTTGGGAGCGTAGCTGGGCCGCGGCGCACAACCCGACCTGGTGGCCGGTCAACGTCCATCGTCTCATCGCCAATGTCGTCCTGGGCGGTTTCATTTGCGGCGCCTATGCCGGGATCCGGCTGATGGGGGCCCGGACGGTCGAGGAACGGGCGCATTACGACTGGATGGGATATATCGGCAACTTCATCGGAATCTTCGGGTTGCTGCCGCTGCCTTTTGCGGGATACTGGCTCATGCTGGAGATCTACCAATACAACCAGCAAATGGGCATTACCCTGATGGGCGGATTTCTGTCCTGGCTGTTCATCATCCAGGCGGTGCTGATCGGGGTCATATTCCTGGGCAGCAATTATTATTTCTGGCTGGGGCTGGCCCACCGGACGGATGATTCGAAAAAATACAAGAAGTACATCCTGGGGTTCATCACGCTGCTGCTGATCTGTTTAGGCATCTGGATGACGCCGCACAGCATGGTGGCCAGTCTCCAGGAGGCCCGCGCAATCGGGGGAACGCATCATCCCCTTTTGGGCCTGTTCGGGGTGATGTCGGCCAAAATGACGGTGTCGAACCTGATGATCCTCGTCACCTTTGCCAGTTTCCTGATGTATTGGCGCGCGAATAAGATTGAAACGGTGAAATGGGCCAAAACCGCGCGTGTGGCCCCGTTCGTGCTGATCGCGCTCGCGGCGATGTACGTGATCTGGGCCGGGGTCTACGGTTATTTCGTTCCGGCCATTGTGCGCATTTATGTGCTGTCCGTTTCACAGGTCGGAACCGTGATCGGGACGCTGATTTCGGTGACCGTGCTCGTGGTCCTGTCCATGAGGGGGGCGCGGGAAACGGTGCTGCACTGGGGGAGGATCCCGCCGCGGGTTTCATATGTGTTGGTGCTTAATGCGGTCACGGTGATTGTTCTGATGGGTCTGATGGGGTACGCCCGCTCCGCTTCGCGCACGCACTGGCATATTTACGGGGTCCTGGAAGATACCTCGCGGTATGCCTTTTCGCCGGCCCTGGGGGATGCGGGTCGGATGATCGTCGTCTCCACATTTTTATACTGCCTATTTGTGAGCTTTATTTTTTGGGTGGCCTCGCTCTCTTCCGACAAAGACGGGAAGAGCGGCAAGGAGATGCACGTGCCGCCCCTGGCCGAGGGGAAACTCGCGGCCAAGCGGTTTTAAACCGGCGTTGGGAGCGATCGGAAGGGCATGTCCAAAAATTTTCTCAAGGTCATGATTTTTGTCATCGTCCTGCTCTGGGCGTTTTATTTTCTGACGATGAGCATCCCGCAGCAGGCGTCTCTTCCTCCCGTCAAAGAGAATCTCGATCCGAGCCAGATGAAGACCAAGGCCGATCTGGTGCTCGTCGGGAAAAAAATCTTTTTCGGCAAAGGACAATGCGCCCTCTGCCATACGATCGGGGAGAACCGGGGGGCCCGCGCCCCAAATCTGGAGGGTTTCGGCGCAAAGTTGACGAGGGAATTTATTTACGAAACGCTGACACAGCCGCACAAACATATTTACATGGATTATACAAACAGTCCGCCCAAGCCGTTTCCGGCCCAGATGCCCCGGATCAACAAGCCCCCGGTGAGCCTGAACGATGCCGAACTGCTGGCGGTGACGTCTTTCGTCCAACAATTGGGCGGCGAGGTGACGATCGAACCGCGCGAACTCGCGGCCTTTCTTCCGCCTCCCAAGATCACGGGCGATCCCGATGCGGGACGCGGCGTCTTCGGCCGGTTGGCCTGTGCGGAGTGTCATAAGCAGATGCCGGCCGTCCTGGGCAAATATGCGAGTGAAGCGTCGTTGCGCGCGGCGGTGGTGCGGCCCGCCGGCGGCACGGAAGGAAAACCGCCGCATCCCGACTTTAACAAGAAGCTGTCCGTGAAAGACCTGGACGACTTGATAGCCTATCTCCAAACGCTCGGCCCGAAGACGGCCGGGAAAACAGGGAACTGAGATGGCGAACCGAGGCATACCGATCTTGGCAAAAGTCGTCGGAGTGGTGGCCGGCATCTACATCCTCATCCGGTTTGTGCAACCGCCGCTTCCCTTCAGCTTGGTCTTCATGTACATGTCGCTCACGGTGATCGGCGTGCTGGTCTATGTCTCGATCTATGATGACGTTTGGCATGACTTTACTCTGCCGATCGAGGAGTTCTTCCGGGGAAGGGCCGATCGCGGTGCGGTCTGGAAGGGGATCCGGCTGATCGTTCTTGTGATACTCCCCTTGTTCATCGGGTGGGGGGTCTACAACAAGGTCAAGCCCAGTTATAATCCGCCGGCCGAACAGCGGGTGGTGCATCCCGCGCCCCCCTTTGAAGTGACGGGATTGAACAACCCGTTGCGGCTGCGACCCGAAAAATACAAGGACTATATCAAACTGGGTTCAAAGGTTTTTTTTCAAAATTGTTTCTACTGCCATGGTGATCGATTCGATGGCGCAGGCCATTTTGCGCACGGTTTCAATCTCCCGCCGGCCAATTTCATGGATGCCGGAACGATCGCTCAGTTGCAGGAGTCGTTTGTCTTTTGGCGGGTGAGCACGGGCGGGCCCGGTCTGCCGGCCGAATCCACTCCCTGGAATTCGGCCATGCCGAAATGGGAGGATATGCTCAGTGCGGAAGAGCGCTGGGCCGTGGTGATGTATCTTTACGAACAAACGGGCTGGAAACCGAGAACATGGCAATAAATCCATTTAAGAGAAGGACGAATCCGGACCGAATATCGGGATGGCTTGGACGTTTCATTTTATTATTGACGCTTTTCGCGCCGGCG
>JACQFA010000030.1 GCA_016200255.1 Nitrospirota bacterium
CGGGCCGAGTCGCTGCCCGATCTGCCCGGACTGTTCGGCAGGTTCTGAGAAAAAACTTGACCGTTTCTTAAAAAGGGATAGAATAATAGCGAGCGGCTATGATAATGCGAAAGTCACAGATCCGACGAACGGCCCTTCTGATCATGCTGGTCTATCTGTTCCTGTCCGGCTTTATGATGACCGGGATGGGAGAGCATGTCGCGGAACACGGGCATGATACTCACCATACCGCTCAGCACGCCTCCTTCGTCTGCAACTGGATGTGCGCCTCTTCATCGTTTGTCCACACCTCCGATCATGTCCTGGACCAAACCGCTCAGCCGGCCCTTGAGACTCTTGCCGTCCATCATGAGCATTTTCTGAACCCTCTCTCAATTTTTTCCTTTCGTATCCGTCCTCCCCCCGTCTCCCTCTCGTAGTCCGGATCATCCAACAACCCAAGTTTCCCTGCGGCGTGAGCGGAATGAAATTTCTTGTCCGATCCGTCCCGTCGAAGGGTCCGATGCGGATTTATGACGGGAGAAGCGATCATGCATGGCTTGTTTTTTCGAACGACCGTTCTGGTCTTTCTGATCAGCCTGGTCGCATGGCCGGGGGCTCTTTGGGCTCATGGCGTGGTGGGACAGCGCTTCTTTCCGGCGGGCATCGTCGTGGACGACCCATTCCCGGCCGACGAGTTGACGCTGGCCTCGCCGTCCACGATCAAAACTCCCAACGGAAGGGAGACCGCGGTCGGGTTTGAGGTCCAGAAACGGCTCAGTCCAAACCTGGGACTTGCAATCGGGGATGAGTACGCATCGATCAAGCCCGAAGATCCGGCCAATCCAACACTGAAGGGTTTTTCGAATCCCGAGTTTTCACTGATCTACTCCATGTTCGAAAGTCCGGATCATGAATATATCGCCTCGACCGCGATCCACGTCTCGCCGGGCGGGATCGGTAAAGAGGGGATCCGGGAAGAGATGTCGCATGTCGAGCCGGCCCTCATGTTCGGCAAGGGGCTGGGCGATCTTCCGGATTCGTTCGGGTTCTTAAGACCGATTGGGATTGTGGGGCAGGCCGGCGTGGAAGTTCCATGGGGTCACTCCGACAATCCGGATGATCTTACCGGCACGCTCCATTACGGACTGGTTGTGGAGTACAGCATTCCGTACCTCCAGTCCTTTGTGAAAGATGTCGGGATTCCCTGGCCGTTCAACAAGATGTTTCCGATCGTCGAACTGACCTACAGCGAGCCGATCAGCGGACCGGACGCCCATCACGGTGCCACCGGGTATCTGAATCCTGGAATCGTCTGGGCCGGAAAATATATCGAACTGGGACTTGAAGCACAGATCCCATTAAATGACCGGACCGGCCAGTCCACCGGTGTGATCGGGTTGGTCCATCTTTTCCTGGACAACATCGCGCCGAGCGTGTTTTCCTGGACGCCTTTCCCGGGGACGTTGGGGTCGGCGCGTCAATGAAAACGAAATCGATCCAGATGACAACTTTCATGGCCGCGGTCGTCTTACTTTTGGGTGCGACACCCGCGCGGACCTTTGCCCATGCTTTTCCGGACCATTCAGATCCGCGGGTGGGGTCGACGCTGAAGGTTCCACCCTCGACCGTTCGTATCTGGTTTGACGGTTATCTGGAACCGGCCTTCAGCACCATTGAGGTGCATCTCGATTCCGCTCCGGGGATACGGCCATCTCAGAGTGAAGGTTCAAAAAGGGTGGATCAGGACAATGGTCATGTGGATCCCTCGGACCCGACACTTCTTGAAGTAAGCCTGCCCGTACTGTCGCCCGGAAAATATCGCGTGATCTGGGCCGTTGTGGCTGTGGACGGTCATCGTACGGAAGGCAACTTTTCATTCACGATCGAGGCGGCGCCGTGAATCATCCGCACATGTTTCTGCATATCTGGGTGCGATGGCTTGATTTTGTTGTTCTGGTGACTGTGCTGGGCGGTCTGTCTTACCGTTATTTTGTTTGGGCGCCGTCCAGCCGGGCACGGGGCGTCGACGACCGGCAGGGCGGGGGCCGTATTCCGTTGGTGACGATGCTAGCTGTCCTTTTGGTCACCAGTCTGACGGATCTTGTGCTTCGCGCCCTCATGATGAGCGGTAAACCGGTTTCTGATCTGGTTTCCGTTCTGCCGACCGTTCTCACGAAGACCCATTTCGGGTCTATCTGGATATGGAGAGTTGGGTTGATTTTTTTCCTTGGGTCAATCCGAGTGATTGGCGAACGCAGGAGCAGCGTCGCAACGGGTCTGAAATATCTGTCATTGGGGGGCGCAATGGCCTTGGGTCTGACCACCAGTCTGTCGGGCCATGCGGCGGATCAGGGCAGTGGGTCTTGGACCGTGGTGGGTGACTGGATCCATGTGATGGCCATATCCGGATGGGTCGGAGGCCTGTTCGCATTGAGGATCGATTTGCCTCGATCGTTGAGCCGGATTCGGGAAAGCGAGCGGAGAGGGTTGCTCGCAACCGCGATCCGATCTTTCTCGACGGTGGCCATGACCTGTGTGGGGGCTATGTTTTTATCGGGCGCTTACAACACCTGGATTCATGTTCATTCCCCGTCGCTTTTGGTCGGAACGGACTACGGAAAAATTTTAATTCTGAAGTGGGTGTTGCTTATTCCCATGATATTTCTGGGTGGCGTCAGCCGGTTTTACATTCTTCCGCGGCTTGAAGCACAAGCGGGGTCTGTTCGGCTCGGTTTCCCGGCTCGAGCGATGCGTTCCATCATCGAGACGGTCTGGAAACAGCCCGATGATTCGAAGCTGGAGGGATTATTCTTTCGTTTGATTCTGATCGAGGCTGTTCTGGGTCTGGGGGTCTTGGGTTGCAGCGCCTGGATTACACAACTTGCGCCGCCCCATGAACCGGCGGTCGGCTTCGAACACGATCATCACGCTATGTGACGGTCTCAATCTTAATGCGCGTATCGCAGGATGGCCGCGCAGAGGATGATGAGCATGCCCAGGGTGAATGAGGCACTGGCGTAGGGAACGGCCTGCTCCCCGGTTTCGGGCGGGTTCGATTTATACAGTACGTTCAGGAGGTAGATGCTGGCGAAGGCCGTGACCAGGATCAGTTTGACGCCCAGGACGATCACCCAGAGCTTGGATGCCCTTCCCACCCCCTCGAGCGAGAAATGAACGTTCACCCCGCCGGTGATCAGGATCAGGGCCAACAGGATTCCGGACATTCTAAAATATCGGTTGCGGATATCCTGGAAAAAAACCTTGGTGGATTCCTGCGGGAACTTTCCCCTCAAGGCGGGCGTCAGGGTCATCACGACGAAACCCAAGCCGCCGATCCAGATGACGACCGAGACAAGATGAATCCAGTGATTGAGCGAGGCGAGAACGCGCATCAAGCGCCCGGTCGCTCTTCGGCCGTCTTGGCGGCCTTGAATTTCGCCAGCATCTCATTCAGCGCGGCCGGGTTTTTCATGGCCTCTTCCATCGCCCGCTTGCTTTCTTCGATGCCGGCATTCGCGACCTCGATCGTGACGGTGTCCGCTCCCAGTTTATGCGCATGCTGTTCGATCATCCCGCGCGTGCAGTCGCGCATGTAGCCGAGCGGAACCTTCTCGAGTCGGGTAATCGCTTCCGGAGTCCAGTTGAGTTTATCCACGGCCAGAACCTCGCTTAGAACCAATCCCTCGCTTTCCAGAAGAGGAACGGCGAATTCCTTGGTGATGACCGACAGGCCTTTCTTGCGGCCCGTCTTGTCGACTTTGGCCTTGGCGCGCCGCCGCTGGAAGCCCGGCGGAATCAACTTGAGGACTTTTCGCGCTTCGTCCGTCCATTGGAGCTGGACGTCGTCATAGGCCGTTTCGGTTTCGAGTCCGCCCTCGGCCTTCGCGGCGGCTTCAAAGATCGTCTTGTCGAGATATTTAAACTGCTCGCCTCCCGCGTTGCAGACGGGGCACTGCACCGGTTCCGCCCCCTTGGCCGTGTATCCGCAGCTCTGGCAGACATAATATTTAAGCGGTTCGGTCGCCGTCTCCGTTTCGGAGACTTGGGAGACCATGCCGGACAGACCCTGACCCATCAAGTCGGCCACCACGCCGTCGCTGGCGGTCATTTTGTTCCGATCGATGCCGGCGGCGTCCAGCTGCTTGCCGAGGTTTTTCATCGCATTGATCGCCGACTTGGGGAGGATATCACCCATGGCGTCGTCCACGACCGTGTTGCTGATGATTGTAAATCCCTTCTCGATCGCATACCGGTAGACCGCGGTCTTGGCCATGCCCCGTGCGAAGGACGGGACCCGGTCCATTCGGCGAAGCGCCTCTTCCGTCCAGGCCACCGTGTATTCCGCCACGGCGTCAATGGGCGGAACGAACTTGCGGCTTGAGATCAGGACGTTGCAGGGCACCAGACGGAGCAGGTTCTCGGTGTTGCTGCCGACATCCATGTCATCATCGGAATGAACCCCGATGCGTCCCGCGATCAGAAGCCAGGGTTTCTCGCGCCGGACATATTGAAGGATTTTGTCAAAGGGTTTTCCATCGAGCATGGCGGTCTTGATTTGGACCCCCTCTTCCTCCGCCACCATTCTGGAGATTTCGAGATGGGACTGGTAAATCTTTGCAAGGCCGCTGTCGATCACTTCTTCGTGGAGCTTTTCCTGCTGCTTGAATCGAAAAACCTTGCCGGCTTCTTCGGAGAGAACCCCGGCGATGCTGTTGAACATGGCGTAGTGGAAATAGGGGTCGAAGGCCGAGACGACATGGACTTCGCAATTCAAGGCCTTGGCCAGGGTCAGAGCGGTTTTGAGTCCGCCGAACGACTGGGCGCTGCCGTCCACCGCGACCGTGATCTTGCCTCCGCCGTTCAACGGCTTGAGGTCCTTCACAATAAACAGATCGGCCGACCGGACCCGGCGCACGACGCGCTCGGTGACGCTGCCGAGCATGCTGTCCTTTACGGCGCCGACGCCCAGAGCCCCCATCACGACCAGGTCATAACCATTTTCGTTGATATCATCCACAAGGACTTTAAAGTTTTTGCCCTCGAGCGACCGTTCCTCCAGGGGAATGTTGTCGGCGGCGCATTTCTTTTCGACAACATCCAGATAAGAATCCGTGATGATCTGAAGCCCGCGGGTGATGAGGGAGTCGTGTATCTTCCGCTGGCGTTCCAACTCCTGTTCGTCGTGGTATTCTTCAGGGAGGCCGGCCTCCATTTGTTTGAACCGGCGGTCGTGCAGTTTCGCGGCATAAACATGGCTGCCGATGACCTTGGCACCGAACTGCTTGGCCAGACGGACGCCGATATCAATAGCCATATTGGAGTGATCGGAGTTATCAACCGGAATGTAGATTTGCTTATACATGCCACCCCCGTAAGAATCAACGACTATCGACGACGGGCCTCTGAAACCGCTTCCGCCCGGGCCGGGCTTTTTGAAAGCCGAAATATAGCATGGTCTATTTACTAAATCAACTGTATTTGTTAAAACACCGCCTAATCTTTCACCACCGCGATTTCTCCACCGCTGCCGCCCTTGACCGGCAGGGCCTTTTGACATTTCGGACATTTAACATAGACCAGGTTGTCGAACAACCCGATGCTGTAATGATGCGCCAGCATGTCGAAGCGCGTCTGGCAGTTGCTGCAGATCGCGACATAACGACCGGTTGCGTTGATGAGTTTCAGCTCCAGATTTTCCACCGATTTTTGGAGGAGCTGAATCTGGGATTGAAGCAACTGAACCTGTTTCTGAAGCTCCGGAAGCGATTGGATCGAGTGGTTTGATCGTTCTTTTGAATTTGAATCGATTGAATTTGAATCGATGGCCATTTTCATCGGACTCCCCAGCCGGAATTTATTGAAATAAACGAAACGTTATCACAAGTTCCGCCGAAATACAAGATGAACATTTTCCGACTCAAACGCACTTGACATGGACGCGAAAATAGCCTAGACTTATCCGCAATTAATCTAAACTGTTTTGGAGCCGTCATGACCCATACGCTCAAGATTTTCGTGGTTGGGGTTTTCCTGTTAACGATCGGATCCCTCGACACTTTCGCGCAGTCCTTTCCGCAACGATACGATGGGGACCTGAACGTTTGCGGCAAGGTTTCGAGCAGCATGAATCAAGGGAAGTCGCTGGAATCGGCGCTGGTTTCCCTTTTTCTATCGTATTCTGATCAACCGGCCCAGGCGTATCATTCGGTTCAGCGTGCCATCGTTGATACCGCGATCCAGGGCTGTCATTATGATGGCGGCGATGTCGTTCGTGCCGCGCTTAGAATTGACATGAACCTGCCCTTGCTGGTCCTGTCCATGAGCGAGTCAGGTGTCGGTATGGAGACACTTCGCGACGCCCTTCGACAGGCAGGACTCAGCCTCTCCGCCATTGATGATGCTGTTGAGGTGGCAAGACCGAAAAGCCAGGCCCCTTCCTCTGCTTTTCTCCTGCCGCTCCCGTTTGAGATATTCGGAGGTGGGGGTAGTTCCGGTAGTGCTGCCAGCAGTGGCGGGTTGGGACAAGCTAGCCCTTTTATTCCCTAGGGGGTAAACCGGCCTTGCCATATTTTCCTTAAAATACGTGCCAATCATCTAAAAAGGGAAAAAGTTTCCACAATAAGGAAAGAATATTCCCCCATATGAAGTCCTAGAAAATGTTTCTTTAATCTCTAGTCTATAGATACATACACAGTTAATGCTTCTTTCTGGTAGAAAACCTCCGTATTTAACTATATAAAGTATTGGCACAATGCTTGCTTGTATACTAGACACTTAGTCAATGAGGGAGCGGATGGCTCACGAATCGAAGCAATTATTCGAGAAAATCCGAAATAAAACGGCACGGGTGGGAATCATCGGCATGGGATATGTCGGCTTGCCCCTGGCGGTCGAATTTGCAAACGCGGGTTTTACGGTGGCGGGACTGGATGTGGATGGGGAGCGGATCCGGGTTTTGCAGTCCGGCCATTCATATATTCCGGATGTGCCTTCCGATACGGTTCTGGATCTGGTAAAAAAGGGCCGGTTCAATCCGACGACCGACCCGGACCTTCTCAAGACCATGGACACGATAACCATCTGTGTCCCTACGCCTTTGCGGAAGACCAAAGATCCTGATCTTTCCTTTGTCATGAATTCCGTCGAGGGGATCCGCCGTTCCCTGCGCGCCGGCCAGTTGATCATCCTGGAAAGCACCACCTATCCCGGGACGACGGATGAGATGATCCTTCCCGTGCTTGAAGAGACCGGTTTGAAAGTGGGCCGGGATTTTTTCCTGGCCTTTTCCCCTGAGCGCGTGGATCCCGGAAACAAACAGTACAACACGCGAAACACTCCGAAAATCGTGGGGGGAGTCACTCCGGACTGCACCCGCCTGGCCTGTCTCCTTTATGAGCAGGCGATCGAGAAGGTGATTCCGGTTTCTTCGACCCGGGTGGCCGAGACCGTGAAGTTGCTTGAAAACACCTTTCGAAGTGTGAACATCGGTCTCGTAAATGAAATTGCGCTGATGAGTGACAAACTGGGGATCAATGTCTGGGAGGTGATCGATGCGGCCGCCACAAAGCCGTTTGGCTTTCTCCCGTTTTATCCCGGTCCCGGTATCGGGGGGCATTGCATTCCGATCGATCCCTTTTATCTGTCCTGGAAAGCACGGCAGAGCGGCTTTGAAGCCCGGTTCATCGACCTGGCCGGTCAGGTCAACAGCCGCATGCCCGAGTATGTGGTCGAGAAAATCACGGAAGCGCTCAATCATCATGGAAAATGCCTCAAGGGCTCCCGCATGCTGATCGTGGGTGTGGCCTACAAAAAGGATATCAATGACGTGCGGGAATCCCCGGCGCTGGATATCATCTCGCTCCTCGTTCGGCGGGGCGTGCAGATTGCCTATCACGATCCGTTCGTTCCTGCGCTACAGATCGAAGGGGCCGAACAACGATCGAAGGATCTGACCGGGGAAACGCTTGAAGGTCAGGACTGTGTGGTGATTGTGACCAACCACACAGATCTGGACTACGCAAAGATTGTAAAATCCTCGAAATTGATCATGGACACGCGGAATGCCCTGAAGGGGTTTAATGGTTCCCATATTATTCGGTTGTGATCGCGGTGATGATCGGGAAGGTTGATTTAATGCGTATCTTGATCACAGGCGGGGCCGGATTCATCGGCAGCAATATTACGGAGCGTTTACTGTCTCTGGGCTATGAGGTGACGGTCCTGGACGACCTCAGCACCGGAAAGATGGAGAATCTGCGTTCTCTGACGGGTCATCCCGGTTTTACGTTCCATCAGGGGTCCATCCTGGATCTTCCGCTTCTTCGGGAACTGATCAGGGAGCGTCGAATCGAACGGATATGCCACCAGGCGGCACGGCCCAGCGTGGCCCGGAGCATCGATGACCCGCTGGCGACCCATGAGGTCAATATCACCGGCACATTGAATGTTTTGAAGGCGGCTCATGAAGCCCAATGTCAGCGGGTGACGGCGGCCAGTTCTTCATCGATCTACGGGAACACGGCGGTCCTTCCCAAGCGGGAGGACATGCACTATCGTCCACGCTCTCCGTATGCCGCCAGCAAAGTGGCCGGTGAGCTCTATCTGCAGGTGTTTCATGCCGTATACGGCCTTCAGACCGTCGGTCTGCGTTACTTTAACGTGTATGGTCCGCGCCAGGATCCAAACTCGCATTATGCCGCGGTAATTCCGAAGTTCATCCGGCTGGCCCTCCATGGAGAGCCGCTTCCGATCGAGGGGGATGGAGGCCAAACCCGGGATTTTACCTACATCGACGACGTGGTGAATGCCAACGTGTTGGCGCTGACCGCCCCGGAGCTGCGGGGGGAGTCTGTGAATATCGGGTTCGGGGAACAGACGAGCATCCGGTCCCTGGCCGAGACGATCATCCGTCTGACGTCTTCTTCGTCAAAAATCGAGTGCCGCGATCCGCGGCCGGGGGATGTGCGGGATTCGTTGGCCGATATTTCACTGGCCAAAAATCTTTTGGGATATAAACCGGGCTGCCGTCTGTCCGATGGACTGATGCCTACGATCGATTGGTACCGCGCAAACCTGAATCAACCATCCGAGGTTCAGGAAAGCCGCCGCGCGCGTTGACAGCGTGTTTGGATGGATCATGGAAATGAGGTTGTGATGGAAGAAAACTACGGAATCAAGTTTCAGGACTATGGGTTAATTATCCTGCGTCGTAAATGGGTTCTCATTATACCGGCGGTGCTCGGTCTGTTGTG
This sequence comes from Nitrospirota bacterium, assembly GCA_016200255.1. Taxonomy (GTDB): domain Bacteria; phylum Nitrospirota; class Nitrospiria; order JACQBZ01; family JACQBZ01; genus JACQFA01. The sequence goes on from JACQFA010000030.1 coordinate 9,234, forward strand.
TGGAACGGTCGCGCTCCATTACCTGACGAAGAGTTACAGGGCCAGCGCCCTGATTGTCGTGGAGCCGCCGGTCATTTCATCCGACTTTGTCAAGACGATGGGGGCCAACACCGAGGAACGTCTCGGACTGCTTCGTCAGGAGATCATGAGTCGAAAGTTTCTCGAACCGATTTTACGGGAGTTTGATTTATACGGGGTGTCCAGCGTCGGCGCGGAGGGGGTTGAAGATCTGGTGGAAGGATTCCGACACCATGTGAGCGTGAACACGTCGACGTCGGGTTCCGACCGCAATATCATCTCGTTCACGGTGAGTTTTGACGGGCCGGATCCCAGGATGGTCATGGAGGTGACGAACAAGATCGCCGAACTGTTCATCCTGCACCATCAGGAGGCGATCTCGCTCCAGGTTCAGGGCACGACCGACTTTCTGGAGACTGAACTCAATCATCTGCGCACGACGCTCGAGAAGCAGGAGGCGGTGATCGCCGAATTCCGGCGACAGCATATGGGCGAACTGCCCGAGCAATTAACTTTCAACCTCCAGGCGCGGGAACGGGCCCAGCAGGATTTGAAGGCGATATCAGAAAACCTTGACAACAGCACCGCCAAGAAGACATCCATGGAGAATCTACTGACGGAAGGCAAGGAAGGGGATACCATCGCCGGTCGTCTGACCGAGCTTCGCCGCCAACTCGGCCAGTTGATGACGCGTTATAAGGAATCCTATCCCGATGTCTATATGACCAAGCAGCAGATCGAGCAACTGGAAGGGCTGCTTCGAGATGGACTGGCCCGTCCCGAGGATCCGGTCGTCATGCCCGGTCCGGGCAGCGATGGTCTCCGTCTGCAGATGCGCGAGATCGACCTGACGATCGATTCGTTGAAGCGAAAAAAGCAAAGCCTGGAAGACCAAATCCATGATTACGACCAGCTCATCAATGAAACGCCTCGCCGTGAGCAGGATCTGATGATCTTGATGCGAGACTACGAGAATCTTAAAAAGAATTATCAGTCGCTTCTCGATAAACGGCTTACGGCGTCGCTCTCGAAGAACATGGAGGCGGAGCAGAACGGCGGCACTCTGCGGATCATTGATCCGGCCTACCTTCCGACCAAACCGTTCCGACCGGACCCCCTGAGAGTCATGCTCATCAGTCTGGTCCTCGGGGTCGGATGCGGGGCCGGCATCGTCCTGTTGTTGGAGTACGGCGATGCATCCTTCCGGAAGGCCGAGGAACTGGAGCAGGCGATCGGCCTTCCGGTTTTGGCCGTGATCCCGGTTTTTCCGGAGGCGGAGAACGTCCCGTTGATTCAAAAATCAGAATCCGTTCTAAAATAACCCTATGAGGTGTTGAGTTGAAATATTCGAACGTTGCCGAGATGGTTTTAAGGAGGTTTTCCATGCCGACCAGGGATTGGTTCAAGGACGGGCCCCGCAAGGCGAGCCAACTCATCGCGCTCAGCCAGCCCGGATCGCTCATCGCGGAGCAATACCGGGTTCTCTATACCAAGATCGAGACCCTTAACAAACAGGCGCCCCGTAAAGTGCTGGCGATTACCAGCGCGGTCAAGGGCGAGGGAAAGACCACCACCGCGGTGAACCTGGGAATCGTCATGGCCAGGGACTTCGGTCAGCGCGTCCTCCTGATCGAGGCCGACCTCAAACTGCCCACCTTCCACACGTTTCTTGGAGAGCCGGTACTTTTTGGGTTCGACGATCTCCTCCGCGAGGATCCGCAGGCGGAGGGACAGTCCCATCCTCCCGCCCTGGTTTCCTTCGCCCACGATAACCTGACCCTCCTGCCGGTATCGGAAAAGTCCAGCAACACGCAGCCGCTGTTTCGTCTGGACAGGCTTCAGGCGTTGCTGAACCGCTTGAAGGTGGATTATGACTACGTTCTGCTGGACGCCCCTCCCGTGCTTCCGATGGCCGATGTCAACCGGATCATCCATGTGGTGGACGGAATCCTCTTCGTTGTGGCGGCCGGTCTGACGCCGATTTCTCTGGTTAAACGCGCGATGTCGACGCTTGAGACGGATCAGAACAAGCTGGTGGGAACCGTGCTGACGAAGGGCGAAGCCATCCAATCGAAGTATTTCCATGGCTATCATGCTTGAAACCAAGCCCGCGGATAAGCGGCTCTATACGACGGGTGAGTATGTTCAACACTTTCGCCCTGCCTTTGAGGGCGATTCGTTTCAGTCGATTTATGCGAAGAAACGGGATTATGTCATCGGCCGGGTCGATCAGTTCGGGAGGAAAAACCTCCGGATTCTCGATCTGGGAGGGGGCATGGGAAGGATGACGGTGCCGCTCGCGCCGCGGCATCAAATGATCCTGGCCGACCTGTCGTTGGCCATGCTGCGACTGTCCGGGACGCAGGGAAACGGTTTTCATCGACTCAACTGCGATGCCGAGGCCCTTTGTTTTGCCGAGCGCAGCTTTGATGCAGTGATTGCCATCGACCTGTTTTCTAATCTTTCCAGTCCGTCGGACGTGCTGGCCGAACTGCGACGGATTCTAAAACCCGACGCCATTCTGATCATCGATATTACGAACAGCAATCCGCTTTGGGTTCTGGGATATCCGCGC
>JACQFA010000032.1 GCA_016200255.1 Nitrospirota bacterium
CCGATCAAAAAGGAGAAGCGGCCGGTCATCCCGGCCGTGACGCACGTCGATGGGACGGGGAGGCTCCAAACCGTGGACCGCGAATCCGATCCGCGTTATTGGAAATTGATCAAGAATTTTGAGATAATCACGGGCGTGCCGGTTCTGTTGAACACCTCGTTCAACGAGAACGAACCGATCGTCAACCGTCCGGAAGAGGCGATCGATTGTTTTCTGAGGACGAAGATGGACCGGCTCGTTCTGGAGAATTATTTCGTCAGTCGTTGATGAAAAGATTTTATGAGCGGGCTGCCGCAGGACAGGACACGCGAACGTAAGAAAAGGAGATCCGCATCATGAATTTCTGGAAAAATCAGCGCGTCGTCGTGACCGGCGGGGGCGGGTTTCTGGGATCGCACATCGTCCGCAAACTTTTCGACCGCGGCTGCAGGGAGATTTTCGTCCCGCGGTCGAAAGAGTACGACCTGACGCGTGAAGAAAACGTGATCCGGATGTACAAGGCCGCACGGCCGACGCTGGTGATCCATCTGGCCGCCATTGTAGGCGGCATCGGCGCGAACCGGAAATCTCCGGGAAAGTTTTTCTACGACAATCTCATGATGGGCGCGATGGTGATGGAGGTTGCGCGGACGTCCGGAGTGAAGAAATTCGTCGCGATCGGGACGATCTGCGCCTATCCCAAATTCACGGGCTCGCCAAAAAAATGCTACTGGTCCAGGCCCAGGCCTACCGCCTTCAGTACGGCTTCAACGCGATCTATCTTCTGCCGGTCAATCTCTACGGGCCGGGCGATAATTTCGATCCGGAGTCGTCTCACGTGATTCCGGCGATCATCAAGAAATGTTTAGAGGCGGTCGAACGCGGTGAAAAGGAAGTCGTCTGCTGGGGCGACGGCAGTCCGACGCGCGAGTTTCTGTACGTCGAGGACTGCGCCGAGGCGGTCTGCCTCGCATCCGAACGCTACGACAAACCGGAGCCGGTCAACCTCGGCGCCGGGTTTGAGATCACGATCCGCGACCTTACTGAGAAGATCGCGAAGCGGTGCGGCTTCACCGGGACGATCCGGTGGGACACGACCCAGCCCAACGGCCAGCCCCGTCGCAGCCTCGACACGAGCCGGGCCGAGCGTGAGTTCGGTTTCCGCGCGAAGGTCCGGTTCGAAGAGGGACTCGACAAGACGATCGAGTGGTATCGAAAAGCCGTGAAGCGTGAGGGGTAAGGGGGAAGGGGTGAGAGTTCTTTTTGTCAATCGCTACTTCCGCCCCGATGTCTCCGGAAACAGCCGGATGCTGACCGACCTGGCGGCCGACCTGTCCGGCGCCGGCCACCGCGTCTCGGTCATCGCGAGCGACGCCGCATCGGATGATCCGTCCGCGCGGTATCCCAAACAAGAAGCAAACGAAGGCGTCCGTATCCACCGCGTTCCGGCCTCGCGGTTCGACCGCGGAACGATCCCGGGATGGGTGTTAAACAGCCTTTTCTTTTATCCGTCCGCGCTGAATGCGGCCATTCGTCTTCCGCGGCATGATCTCATTATCTTTATGTCCGATCCGCCTCTCCTCTTCGCGCTCGGACCGGTTCTCCGTTTCTTGAAGGGTTCCCGATATGTCACCTGGTGCCAGGACCTCTATCCGGAGGTTGCGATCCGTCTGGGCATATTAGGCGGGCGGTCGCTGCCGGCGATTATTTTGGAGGCGATCTCCCGCCGGGCGCTTCGGTCGGCCGACGGCGTAATCGCCGTCGGCGAATTCATGGCGGAGATCTTACGGCAAAAAGGGATCGATCCCGGGAAAATCCGCGTCATTCCCAACTGGGCCGACGGAGAGCGGGTCCGTCCGATCGAGCCGGATTCCAATCGCTTTCTGGATGCGCACGATCTGCGGAAGCGTTTCATCGTCCTCTATTCCGGCAATCTGGGGCTGGGCCATGACATCGAAATGGTAATGAAGGCCGCCGTTCGGCTGAAGGAAGAGAAAGAGATACTGTTTCTGTTCATCGGCGGCGGGAAAAAATACGGGCCGCTTCGTGAACGGTCGGCGGGGTTGACGAATATAAGATTTCTGCCCTATCAAGATGATCGGGACCTGGCTTGCAGTTTGAGCAGCGGCGATCTTCATCTCGTCACGCTCCAACCGGGGCTGGAAGGGATCGTCGTCCCCAGCAAGCTGTACGGCGCGCTCGCGGCCGGCCGGGCGGTGATCTATATCGGGTCCGCGCAAAGCGAGGCGGCCCGTATCATCGAAGAGGCGGGATGCGGTTTTGTGATTGCGCCGAATGACGACGAGGGTTTTTGCCGGGCTGTTCTGGAGTTATACCGGCTTCCGGAGCGAAGAAGGCTCCTGGGCGACCGTGCGCGCAAGGTTTTCGAGTCGCAGTTCGACCGTCCGGCCGCTGCAAGAAAATTCGAGTCCGCCTTGCGCGGCGTTTTGGAAACCGACCGGCCCGTCTCACGGATGAAACGTCTGTTCGATATCGCCCTTTCCGGCGCGGGGCTGATCGGATCCTCGCCGCTCTGGGCGCTCTTCGCGGTGTGGGTGAAGCTTTCGGACGGCGGGCCGGTCTTCTACCAACAGGAGCGGGCCGGAAAGGACGGAAGAAATTTTTTTGCGCTCAAATTCCGTTCGATGATCCCTAACGCCGAGGCGGGACTCGGCCCGGTCCAGGCCGGCTATGATGATCCGAGAGTCACGCGCGTCGGCCGGTTTCTCCGTGCGACCGCGATGGACGAACTTCCGCAGCTCTGGAATATTTTCATCGGCGACATGAGTTTCGTCGGGCCGAGGGCGCTGCGCCCGGTCGAGATCGAGATAAAAAACGTGAGGGATGAGAACGTCCCCAATTTTCATCTGAGGCACCGGGTTCAACCGGGGCTGACGGGGCTCGCGCAGATTTATGCGCCGCGGGATGCGAGCCGGAGGAACAAGCTTCGGTACGATCTGCTTTATGCGAGGTCGCGGTCGTTTGGGTTGGATCTCAAACTAATCGCGCTTTCGTTCTGGATCACGTTCCGCGGACGGTGGGAGACGCGGGGGAAAAAGATTTGATTCGTCCCGGATATACGATTATTATATCAGCCCATATCGATGGAGGCGGTGAATGCGCGATGTCGTGATCGTCGGGGCCGGGCCGGCCGGGTCTCATCTGGCATGCGGTCTGGCGAAGGAAGGGCTGGATGTTCTGCTGCTGGAGGAGCATGCCGAGGCGGGCGACGGCGTGATCTGCACCGGCATCATCGGCCGCGAGGCCTATGAGCGGTTTTCGCTTCCGGAGGAGGCGACGATCGGCTCGCTCCGGCGCGTCCGTTTTTATTCCCCGTCTGGAAAGACGGTCGATTACGACACCGGCGCGCCGCTGGCGACGATCGTCAGCCGGAAAAAATTCGATGCCGCGCTGGCCGGCCGAGCCGTCGCCGCCGGCGCCGAACTTTGGACCGGCAGCCGGGTGAAACAGGTCGCGGTTGACGGGAAAGGAGTACGTCTGGAATTGCGCCGCGACGGCGGGACCGTATTACTGCGCGCGCGGCTCTGCGTCTTGTCGACCGGATACGGCTCCGGACTGGTCCGTCAGTGCGGATTCGGGGGACCCCGGCGCCGCATCCAGGGCGCGCAGGCGGTGGTCCCTTTCCGGGACCGCGACCATGCCGGGATCTATCTCGGATCGCGGTTCGCGCCGAACGGTTTCGGCTGGTCCGTTCCGATCGGCTCCGGCCTGGCCCGGATCGGGGTCGTCACGGACCGGCAGTCCCCCCGTTATCTCCGACGGATTTTGAACCGGCCGGATATCCGGTCTCATCGTGCAGCGGATGAAAACGGTTCCGTCCAGATTCGGGCCTGTCCCATCCCGGTTGGAACGCTCAATGAAACGGTTTCGGACCGTCTGATGGTGGTGGGGGAGGCGGCGGGTCAGGTGAAGACCACGACGCAGGGCGGGATCTACTACGGCCTGCTCTGCGCCGAGACGGCGGCCGAGGTTGCGGCCGGGGCCTTCCGCGCGGGCGATCTCTCGCGGGCCGCGCTCGCGCCGTACGATATGCGATGGCGCGCGAAGCTTGAGGCCGAACTGAAGCTGGGGCTGTTGATCCGCGAATTTTATTCCGAACTGTCGGACCGGCAGGTGGACCGGCTGTTTGATCTCGCCCGCATCGAAGGCGTGCTGCCCATGATACGGAAAAATGCGCATTTCGACTGGCACGGTCCGATCATCCGGTCGGTCTTAAACAACGGTTTCCTCGGTGCGGTCGTCCGATCGACGCTGGGCATCCCCGCGCGAATGGGCTAAGCCCTGTCCGGCCATGGCCCTCCCTGCTCCGACGACTTTTGTTTGACCCGGCTAAGGCTCGGCCGCCTGCGCTTCCAGGATTTTCCCGTCGACCATTCGAACGATGCGGTCGGCCTGGGCGGCGAGTTTTTCGTTGTGGGTGACCAGCACGAAGGTATGCCCGAGCTGTTTATTCAGATCCTTCATCAGCGCGAAGACGTCGTCGGCCGTATGGCTGTCGAGATTGCCGGTCGGCTCGTCGGCCAGCACGAGATTCGGTTTTAAAATCAGCGCGCGGGCGACCGCCACGCGCTGCTGCTCTCCGCCGGAAAGCTCGCCCGGCCGGTGCGAAAGCCTCTCCCCCAGCCCGACCTTCGATAAAAGATCGGCCGCAACCCGCGCGGCTTCGTCCCAGGTTTGGCCCTGTATCAGGAGCGGCATCATCGCATTCTCCATCGCGGTGAATTCCGGAAGCAGATGATGAAACTGGAAGACGAACCCGATCCGGCGGTTCCGGAAGGCCGCGAGCTGATTGTCGTTCAGCGTGAAGAGGTCCTGGCCCTCGAACTCGACCGCCCCGGAGGTCGGCCGGTCCAGCCCGCCGAGCAGATGGAGAAAGGTGCTCTTCCCGACGCCGGAGGCCCCGACGATGCAGAGCAGCTCCCCCCGCGTTATCTCCAGATCGATCCCCTTGAGTATCGGCAGCGGCTGCGGCATCTGGAAGATTTTTGTGAGGTTCGTGATTTTAATCATTCGTATCTCAGCGCTTCCGACGGGTTTAGCCGGGCGGCCTGCCACGACGGGTAGAGCGTCGCGATGAAGCTGATCGTGACGGCCGAAAGCGAAACCGTCAGTACGTCCAGAAACTGTATCCTGACCGGCAGGTGGCTGATGTAATAGATGTCGCTCGGCAGCGTGTAGAACGACTGGAGAAGGTAGCAGACGAGAAACCCAAGGGGAATGCCGATCGCCGTTCCGACGCCGCCGATCACCAGCCCGTCCACCATGAAGATCCGCATCACCTCCCGCCGCGTGGCGCCCATCGCCTTGAGGATCGCGATCTCCCGGCTTTTTTCGACCACGATCATCGTGAGCGTCCCGACGATGTTGAAGGAGGCCACGAGGATGATCAGGATCAGTATGACGAACATCATCATTTTCTCGAGCTGCAGCGCCGAGAACAGATTTTTGTTCAGCTTCATCCAGTCCCGCGCCCAGTAGGGGAAACCCAGTTCCTCCTCGATCACCTTCGAGATCCGGTCGGCCTGAAAGATGTCGTCCACCTTCACCTCGACGCCCGTCACGGTATCCCCCAGATTGAAAAAGTCCTGGGCCGTTTCCATCGAGATATAGGCCAGCGTCGAATCGTACTCGTACATTCCGGAATCGAAGATCCCGACCACCTCGAACTTCCGGATCTTCGGGATGATCCCCAGCGGCCCCGGCGTTCCGGTCGGCGAGATCACATTGATCGTGTCGCCCAAAAAAGTCCCGAGCCGCGCGGCCAGTTCCTTGCCCACGATGATCGCCAGTTTCGGCGGCTTGGTTCCGGGCGCGACCAGGTCCGACAGCGAACCCTGGGTGAGGTTTTTCTTGATGTCCGTCACGGTTCCTTCCAGCGCCGGATCGATCCCGCGGAGCACGACGCCGTGGACGCTTCCTTCGGAGGTGAGCAACACCTGATTGTAGATGAAGGGCGTGGCCGCGAGGACATGCGGGATTTTTTTGACCCGCTCCAGCACGGTGCGGTAGTCCTTCATCGCGTCGTGGGTGCGGTCGGAGATCACGATATGCGAATTCGTTCCGAGGATCTTGTCGCGCAGGTCTTCCTTGAATCCGGTCATCACGGCCAGCGTCGCGATCAGCGCGGCCACGCCCAGCGTCACGCCGCCGATCGAGATGAGGGTGTTGAGCGAGATCGAACGATGGCGCCGCTTGGCCTTGAGATAGCGCAGGCCGATGAAAAATTCGTAGGGCGCGTTCATGGTTGCTCCGGCCGGAGCTGCGGAAAGAAGATCACGTCGCGGATCGAGGATTGGTCGGTCAGCAGCATTACGAGCCGGTCTATCCCGATGCCTTCCCCGGCCGTCGGCGGCATGCCGTGCTCCAGCGCTCGCAGATAGTCCTCGTCCATGGGATGGGCCTCCAGATCCCCCGCGGTGCGATTCTTCACCTGGTCCTCAAACCGCTTCCGCTGGTCGAGGGGATCGTTCAGCTCCGAGAAGGCGTTCGCCAGCTCCAATCCGTTGACGAACAGCTCGAACCGGTCGGTCAGGGACGGGTCGGTTTCCTTGCGCTTCGCGAGCGGCGAAATCTCGGTCGGGTAGTCCGTAATAAAGGTCGGCTGGATCAGCGTGGGCTCGACCGCGGCCTCGAAGAGCGCCTGTTGAAGTTTTCCCAGCGGCTCGCTTTCCTTCACCGGAATTTTTTTCCGGTCGAGGAAGGCCAGAAGTTTCGTCCGGTCTCCGACCACGGACGGGTCCGGGACGATCATTCGGATCGCCTCCATGAACGGGATCCGTTTCCAGGGCGGCGTCAGATCGATCGTATGGTCCTGATAGGGGAAGGTCAGCGTCCCCAGCACCCGGTTTGCGACAAAGCCGAACATCGCCTCGGTCAGGGTCATCAGGTCCAGATAATCGGCGTAGGCCTGATAGAACTCGAGCATCGTGAATTCGGGATTGTGGACGGTCGAGATTCCCTCGTTTCTGAAATTCCGGTTGATCTCGTAGACGCGCTCGAGGCCGCCCACGATCAGCCGCTTGAGATAAAGTTCCGGCGCGATGCGAAGGTAGAGATCAACGCCCAGCGCATTGTGATGCGTGACGAAGGGCCGCGCGACCGCTCCGCCGGGAATCGGATGCATCATCGGCGTCTCGACTTCGAGAAAGCGCCGTTCGTTCAGAAATTCACGGACGGCCGCGATGATCCTTCCGCGCTGGAGGAAGACCCGCCGGACGTCGGTATGGGTGATGAGGTCGAGATAGCGCTGGCGGTACCGGATCTCGACGTCCGTCAGGCCGTGCCACTTTTCGGGGAGGGGACGGAGCGACTTGGCCAGCAGCGCGAGCGTTTCGACCTGGACGGTCAGCTCGTCCGTCTTCGTGCGAAAGAGCCGTCCGGAAACGCCGACGAGATCGCCGAGGTCCAGCCGTTCGAAGACCGCGACGGAGGATACGGTCAGGACGTCTTTTTTGAAATAGACCTGGATGCGTCCGGTGGCGTCCTGGATATGGGCGAAGGCCGCCTTCCCGAACCGCCGGAGCGTGATGATCCGCCCGGCCAGCGTGCATAAAACCGGGCCGCTCTCCAGCGTTTCCCTCGTGGAGGCGGCATGTTTTTCGGTCACGGCAAGGGCCGTGTCGGTTGCGTCGAACCGTCGGCCGTACGGCGGGATGCCGGACGTTTTCAGTTCATCCGATTTTTTAAGCCGCTGTTGAAACTGGTCGTTCTGTTCGTCCATATTATAGGGGCTCGCGTCGAAGTTGTCGGATTATACTGATTTCACCGCCGATCCGTCAATCTTACCCGGATGTCTTAGACGATTTCATTGACTGAACGAGGTAGGCATTGATGAAATCGTCGATCTCGCCGTCCATCACGGCCGAGACGTTCCCGACCTCGGCATGCGTCCGGTGGTCCTTGACCATCTGGTAGGGCTGGAAGACGTACGAGCGGATCTGGCTTCCCCAGGTGTTCTCCTTCTTTTCTCCCACGATCGCGCTCATCTCTTTTTCTTTTTTCTCCTGTTCCATCTCGTACAGCTTGGCCCGCAGCAGTTTCATCGCCATCGCGCGGTTCTTGTGCTGCGACCGCTCGGTCTGGCAGGCCACGATGATCCCGGTCGGGATATGCGTCAGCCGCACCGCCGAGGAGACCTTGTTCACGTTCTGTCCGCCCGGTCCGCTGGAGCGGAACGCGTCCATCTTGATCTCCCGTTCGTCCAGCTCAAGCTCGGTCTCCTCGATCTCCGGGTAGACGAAGACCGAGGCGAAGGAGGTGTGGCGGCGTTTGTTGGCGTCGAAGGGCGAGATACGGACCAGGCGATGGACGCCGGCCTCGGCCTTGATCTGGCCGTAGGCGTAATCGCCGATGACCGAAAAGGTGACGCTCTTGATCCCGGCCTCATCGCCGGGCTGGAGGTCGATCAGTTCCGTCTTGTAACCGTTTCGCTCGGCCCAGCGGCCGTACATCCGGAAGAGCATCTGGGCCCAGTCCTGCGATTCGGTCCCTCCCGCGCCGGGATGGATCGCCACGATCGCGCTGTTCAGATCCTTGTCGCCGGACAGCAGCATCTCGACCTCCAGATGGCGGATTTCATCCTGAAGGGTTTTGAGCGACTGCCGGATCTCGGAATGGACCGAGCCGTCGGCCGCCTCCTCCGACAACTGGAGCAGGATCGAAAGATCGTCCCGGTCCCTTTCCAGCCGTTCCAGCTTCTTTATTGTTTTCTCAAGGTGGGTCTTTTCCTGGGAAATCGTGCGGGCGGCCTGTGCGTTGTTCCAAAAATCCGGCGCGGCCATCCGGGCTTCGATCTCCTCGAGACGGTTCTGGAGGCCGGGAAGGTCAAAGATGCCTCCGAAGTTCGGTCACACGGGTCGTGAGCAGATTGAGCGAAGCTTTTTCTTCTTCAAGCATAGGAAAACTCCTCTCCCTTGGGATCAATTCGTATCGCCGTATAAATCATAAACAGCGATAGTATAACACAAGCGTAGGCAAAAACGTCGCCGTACTGTGTGTAGAACGTGGTCGTTGTCCGGAGCCGGAGGGTGTCGGCCAGCGCGGCCTCGACGAAGATCGGGCCGGCTTTCCGGATTCGGCCGGTCCGGTCGATGAAACCCGAGATGCCGGTGTTGGCCGCGCGGGCGAAGGGGACGCGGTTTTCGACCGCCCGGAAGACGACCATCGAGAAATGCTGGTACGGCGCGGCCGAGTCGCCGAACCAGGAATCGTTCGTGATCGTGGTCATCAGTGTCGCGCCCTCCTTCACGAACCGCCGCACGAAATCCGGAAAGATCACTTCATAACAAATGACCGTGCCAAAATTCGCATCGGGGAGTTGGAACAGCGTGTAATCCCGTCCCGGCAGGAAATCGCCGATGCCCTCGACCATTTTATTGACGAAGGACAGCACGGTCGAAAGCGGCACGTATTCTCCGAACGGGACGAGATGCATCTTGTCGTACCGGTTCGCGATCCGGCCGTCGGCCGATAAAAGATAGGCGCTGTTGAACATCCATAAACGATCCGCGACGGTCGTGACGGACGGACTGCCGAACAGAAGCGGGGTCCGGTCGGTCTTCACCAGATCGATCACCTGTTGCTGGAAGGGTTTATCCTCTTCGAAGAGGAAGGGCATGGCTGCCTCCGGCCAGACGATCAGGCCGACCGATTGGGACGCCAGATCACGGGTCAGCCGCTCGTAACGATCGATCGTGGTCTGTCGGAAGGGCGCGTCCCACTTGACGTCCTGGGGGATATTGGCCTGGGCCACGCCCACGCGCAGTGTCGGCGCATCGGAGGCCCTGTCCTCGGCCAACCGCCAGGCGCCGTAGGCCATGTTGAGCGAGACTAGAAGGAAGGCCGTGATCACCGGACGCCAGGTGGGCCAATGGAAGCTGCGGTCTTTCAGTATGACTGCTCCTCTCATCACGCCAATATTGATCATGACGACCAGGAAGGAGACGCCGTAGACGCCGGTGATGTCCGCGATCTGGATCACCGGGAGCGTCAGATACTGCGAATAACCCATTCCGGCCCAGGGAAAGCCGGACAGCGCGTAGGTCCGGAGGAGTTCGAGCGAGGTCCAGAGCGCCGGAGCGGTCAGAACGGCCGGAAACCGGGTCCGCCGTCTTAGAAAAACGAACAGCGTCGCGAAAATTCCGACGTACAGTCCGAGGTAGACCACGAACAGGAGCATGATGGGATAGCTCACGGCGGCCGGGAGTTTTCCATAACGGATCATCGTGTTCGTGACCCAATGGACCGTTCCCAGGAAATAGACCGTGCCGGACAGCCATCCCAGCCAGAACGATTTTCGGACGGGCTGATTTTCGAGCGCGAAAAAAAGCGGGACGAGCGCGAACCAGGCGAGGAATTCGAGATCAAAACGGGGGAAGCTCAGGACGCAGAGAACCCCGCTCAGAAACGCCAGCCCCCAGGGAGTCAGCTTGGTCATGCTCATCTTTTGAGGCTGCTCAAAAAGCTCCAGAGGCAAGGCCGCAGGGAGCGAGAACGAAGCCCATGGACTTTTTCAGCAGCCACCTACTCACGAACATGATGATCGATGCCCATGTACGCCCTGATGAACCGTTCGATGCGGGCTTCGTCCGGCTGGTCCATGGTATCGATCCGTCCCCAGGCCGTCAGTGCGATCGGGGTTTTCATGGCGGGATAGGGCGCGACGATCACCTTGTTGTATTTGAGCGTGAACTTTTCAAGCTGGGCGATCAGGAGGTCGCAGTTTTTACAGCCGTACTGTATCATCACGCCGCCGTCCTCGAGATTATGGACCTGCAGCTCGTTGGCGATCGGCTCCTTCGAGATGCCCCACTTGGCGATGTAACCCAGATGCGGGCCGGACGTGGGCGGAACACTGTTGTAGGGGATGTGCGGATCGGAGGCGTCCTTGATATGGTTGTTTCCGAGATTGGGGACTTCTTTTCCGGGCGGGATGAAGGGTTTCGGCGCCGGGGCCTGGGCCCGGACGGATGAGAGGCCGGCGATTCCGATGAGGCCGGCGATGATCAAGGCGATCGCGGTCGGGAAAATTCGTGAGCGCATGGACTGTATGAATATCATAAGAAGCCGGCCGATGTAAAGCGGATTTTTCCTTTTAAGTCCTCCCGGCGGGCTTCAACTTCAATGCCCGCATCTCATCCGGCGTTAAAGGCCGCAGCCCGCCTTCGCGAAGCCCGTTGAGCGAAACCGGTCCGATCCGGGTCCGGGTCAGGGACTGGACGTCATAGCCGAGAGACTTCATCATTCGGCGGACCTGCCGGTTCTTGCCCTCGGTGATCACGACCTCGACCCAATGTCCATCGGCGCGCTGCAGCCGTTTTATTTCGGCCGGCCGCGTCTGATAACCGTCGTCCAGCATCAGGCCGGACTCAAACCGGTCCATATCCCGGCCGTCCATGTCCCGATCGAGACGAACCTGATAGACCTTCGGGCTCTTCGAGTCGGGATCCATCAGCGCGTTGGCCCATTGAGTATCGTTTGTAAATAGAAGCAGGCCCCGGCTGTCCCGATCCAGCCGCCCGACCGGAAAGAGCCAGCGGTCCAGGTCTTTCAAAAGATCGTAAACGGTCGGTCGGCCGCGTTCATCCGACCGCGTTGTGACATATCCCTCAGGTTTGTTCATCATGATATATAGGCGCGGATGGCGTGCGACGGTTTTTCCGTCCACCGCGATCGTTTCGCGTTCGGGATGGACGCGCACCTCCGGGTTCGTGAGCACCTTGCCGTTTACCGTCACGCGTCCGGCCAAGATCATCTCCCGCGCAAGCGCGCGCGAGGTGACGCCCAGCTTCGAGAGCGCGCGCGCCAGACTGACGTTGGGAAAATTATTTTTTGCGGATTTTTTCACGGCAGAGCGCGGCCGGTTACGACGGCAGTTTGCCGTGGTGGCGGGAGAGTCCCTGCCAGGTTCCGAACCAGCGGTCGCCCTTGCCGTCGAAAACGATCGAGAAGACGTTGTCGTCCACCAGGCCGTCGTCCTTTGAAAAATTCCGCCAGCGCGTCCCGTCATACCAGCTGACGCCTCCGTTGGTTCCGGCCCAAACCAGGCCGTTGGAATCCACGACGACGGCATGGATGAAGTTTCCGCCGAGACCGTCTTTTTTCGTGAAGGTCGTCCAGCTTTTCCCGTCGAAGCGGGAGAGGCCGGCGCCCCAGGTCCCGAACCATTTGGCGTTGTCATGCCCCACCGCGGCCGCGATCACAAAGTTGGGATTGGGCCCGATGTTTTTCTTGCCCAGACCGGCATGATGGCGCATCGAAGGGGAGCCGACGGCGCCGTAGTTCGTTTCTTCCGAGGACGGCAGGGCTGAGACGGCCGGTTCCGGGGCGGGCTCCTTGTCGCTCCCGGCCTTCGGTGCGGCCGGCGCGACGTCCGCGCCCAGTCCGTCTTTGTGCGTGTAGGCGGACCAGGTCTTGCCGTCAAACCGGTTCACGCCGGACTCGGTCCCGAACCAGAAGACATGGTCATGATCCAGCGCAATCGAATAGACCCATTTGTCCAGCAGGCCGTCCTTCTCGGTGTAGTTCTTGAACCGTTTGCCGTCGAAAACGCTGACGCCCTTCCAGGTGGCGATCCAGGCCAGGTCCCCGTCAAACACGACGTCGTAGATCCATTGATCGCCCAGGCCATCCGCCACGGTATACGTCTTCCAGGTCTTCCCGTCGTACAGAGTCAGTCCGCCCCCGTAGGTCCCGATCCATTTAACGCCGTGCCTGTCGGCCTTGAGCGTGTAAATGCCCTTGCTGATGAGACCGCCGCGGGTCGAGGCCGGCGTGAAAACCTCGTGGTTGTCCTGCGTCCGCGTGTCGTACCGGATCATCCCGTTGGGCAATCCCATCCAGAGGTCGTCGCCCTCCAGGGCCAACGCCTTTACATTGGCGCCGGTCGTGAAATTCGTCCAGGACTCCTCCCGGGGAACGGCGGCGCTCGGTTGCGCCGACGGGGGATGCGGGGCCGCGGCGGGCGCCGGCTGTTTTGAGTTGCAGGCGATCGGGATCACGCAGAGCAACATCGCGAGGGCGGTGAAGAAAACGGAATTTCGTCGAACCATGTCGGTTTTTCTCCGGGAATCCGTCCTGCCGTCGATAAAACGGCGATCATTCTGGTTGACAATCATCGGCAAAGTTGTTAGTATTCTACCCAACTTATCGCTGGATTGCAATACGACACGTTCTGCAGATAGGCCGATAAATTTTAAATTCTTCAGTCCGCTCAAAAAGTTCCAGATGCGAGGCCGCAGGGACCGAGGAGACCGCAGCGTACTTAAGATGGTACGTGAGGATCTCCGAGGGACCGAGAACGAAGCAGATGGACTTTTTCAGCGGACTGAAAAAGGGCGGATAGCTCAGCTGGTAGAGCATCCCGCTTACACCGGGAAGGTCAGGCGTTCAAACCGCCTTCCGCCTACCAGACGTCAATCAGAATGTCGGGGCCGTAGTTCAGCTGGTTAGAACGCCGGCCTGTCACGCCGGAGGTCACGGGTTCGAGCCCCGCCGGCCCCGCCATTTTTTTGCCCTGCTTAGAGGAGCATGTGCCGTCTCTGGATATCGTGGACGCGAGTATCATCGATCTTGTTCTTTCCGCCAGTGTCATCACCCAGGCCGTCCTGATCGTCCTCCTGCTTTTCTCGCTCGTTTCATGGGCGATCATCTTCCAAAAATTCTGGCTGTTCCGGAAGGCCGCGGCTGAGAATAGGAAATTTCTGGCACTCTACTGGAAGATCGAGAATTTGATCGAGCTTCGAAAGGCCGCCACGCGGTTGAAGCTGTCGCCGGCGGCCCGGGTCTTCCTGTCCGGGATGGAGCGCCTCGATCCGACCTTTTCGTTGAAATCGGAGGACGATCTTCGCGGGATGGAAGAGCCGGAGAGGGTGACCGGGCTCAAGATTCTGGAGCGAACGTTAAAGCGATCGGTGGACGAGCAGGTCGGGGCGCTTGAGTCCTATCTTTCGTTCCTGGCCACGACCGGAAATGTTTCGCCCTTCATCGGTCTGTTCGGAACGGTGCTGGGCATCATCACGGCTTTTCAGGGAATCAGCCGACAGGGAACCGCCAGTATCACGGCCGTGGCGCCCGGCGTCTCCGAGGCCCTCGTGGCCACCGCGGCCGGTCTTCTTACGGCCATTCCGGCCGTGGTCGCGTTTAATTATTATGTCAGCCGGATCCGCGTCCTGGCCTCCGAAATGGAAACATTTTCGACCGAGTTCCTGAGCCTGGTCGAGGAAAGCGGCATTCAATCCAAGTCGGCGCGGAAGGCGGTCTCCGCAAAAATCGGTTCCGGCGGGACGGATTCGGAATGATCCATGAGACGCAGGGCCGCCGGTTCATGTCCGAGATCAATGTCGTCCCGCTGGTGGACGTGGTTCTGGTGTTGCTGGTGATTTTCATGGTGACCGCGCCGCTGCTGTACCGGGGCCTGGACGTTGATCTGCCCCGGACCGCCGCGAACACGATCGCGCCGGAGGAGCGGGTGGTTCTGACCGTGACCAAGCGGCGGGAAATTTTTTTGGACAAGGATGCGGTCTCGATGGATCATCTGGCCGCCGCGCTGGAAGCGCTCAAGATCCGGTCGCCGCAGATCTCGCTTTATCTGCGGGCGGACCGGCAGGTGCCGTACGGCGTGGTGGTGGCCGTGATGGATACGGTGAAGCGCGCCGGGATCGAACGGCTGGGAATGGTGACGGAGCCTGCGGCCGAGACCCCGTGAGCGAGATGGGCATCCAGGTCAGTATAAAAAAGATGCTGTTTCTTTCAGTCCTGTTTCATGCCGGTCTGTCGGTCTTGCTCCTTTCGATCGCCCTCGGCCGGTCGACGCATCCGTTTGCCGCGCAGGTCTACCGGGTGGATCTTGTGACGCTTCCATCGTCGCCCGCGCCGCCGGCCTCCGTCAAGGAGGTTTCGGCCGAACCCGCGCCGCCGGCCCCAAAACCACCGGTTCAGGAAACGATCCGGCCCAGAATCGAGATCAGGAAGCCGCCGGTTCAACCCCGGCTGAAACAGGTCGCGCCGGTCGCGGCCGTGCCGCCTTCGGTGAAAACCAAGCCGACGGCCCCTTCGAAGGAGACCGGTTTTCAGGAGAATTCACCGGTCGCAGCGATCCCGCCGATGAATACGAAGATCGAGGCCAAGGTGGAAGGTCTCGATCCCAATTCGTCCTATTACGGCAACATTACGCGAAAGATCGAGATCTACTGGTCGCCGCCGTTTGGATCCACGGCCGAGATCAAGGAGGCCGTCGTGAATTTCATCCTCTACCCCACCGGCCGGATTGAAGATCCCACGATAGAAAAAAGCTCGGGTAACGCCTTTTTTGATCAGGCCGCGCTCCGGGCGGTCTATGAGGCCAACCCCTTCCCGCCCTTTCCCCAGGGAATCCGTGATCCGTCCCTGAAGGTCCATTTCAGCTTTCTGCTGAAGAAAAAGAGCTGACCGCGTATGATCCGAGGCGGGGTCTTCCGGATGCGATGGCTCGGCGGGCTGTTTTTTTTGATGCTGATAGGGGCCGGTGTCCGCGCATCGGAGGGCGCCGAGATATTCCTGGGCGTGACCCGGTCGGAGGCGTCGCGGATTCCGCTGGGCATCCTTTATGTGGTGACACCGGCGGACCAGGCCCGGTATTCAAGCGAAATCCGCATGGTTCTGGAAGGTGATCTTCGCCGGTCGCAGTTGTTTCGGGTGATCCATCCGCCGTTATATCCGGAGCTGACCGGCGGGGAGGCGCCTTCGGCCGAGTTGATCAAAAAAGCCGGACGGCAGGATCTGCAGGCGGCGGTCTGGATTTCACTCGCGCAAAAAGGCGAGGACCTGACACTGGAGGGCCGGGTCTACGACGGCAGGACCGGCCAGATGGTGATGGGCAAGCGGTACCTGGGGCAGGCGCAGTATCTCCGGGCCGTCGTCCATCATTTTTCGGACGACATCGTTTTTCAATATACCGGCGAACGGGGCGTGGCCGGAACGCGCATCGTGTTTTCTTCCGTCCTGTCCGGGAGCAAAGAGTTGTATTTGATGGACTATGACGGGTATAATGTCCGGAAAATCACGAATGACCGGAGCCTGAACCTCTCTCCGACCTGGTCCCGCGGTGGAAACGCGATCACGTACACGTCCTACCGGGACGGGACCCCGGCCATCTACACGCTGGATATGGTGACCGGCCGGCTCTGGAAGGTGATCGGGTTTTCGGGATTGAATATTTCTCCGGCCTGGGCGCCGTCCGGCAATGACCTGGCCTTCGCGAGCAGCCAGGACGGGCCGACGCAGATCTACCGGATGGACCGGGACGGCAAGGCGCTGCAGAAACTGACGCTGGATCAGAGCGACAGTCTGTCCCCCAGCTGGTCTCCCACCGGCGCCGAGATCGCGTTCACCTCCAATCGCGGCGGCGGGCCGCAGATTTATATGATGAACGCGGACGGGACGAACGTCCGGCGGCTGACCTTCACCGGCGACTACAACACCTCGCCGGCTTGGTCTCCGAAGGGAACCGCGATCGCGTACGCCTGCCGCGTGGACGGGCGGCTCCGGATCTGCGCGGTCTCGCCGGACGGCACGAAGCTGGCGCAATTGACGAACGGTTCCGGCGAGGACGAATCGCCGAACTGGTCCCCGGACGGGAAACACCTGATCTTCAGTTCGACCCGGATGAGTTCGGGAGATCTTTTCATGATGAACGCGGATGGAATGGAAATGGAGCGGATGACCTTCAGCGGAGCCAAAAACAACAGCCCGTCCTGGTCGCCCTGAGGCGCACAGTCTGGAACGAAATCGAAAGACGGAACCGAGTGACAAAAATCCCGCGATTATTAATCCGGAGCCGATGAGGCTCGTTCAACAACGAAAGGAGAGGAATCATGTGGAATAGAAATCATGCGTACGTTTTAGTCATCGGTGGAATCGGGGCGGCCCTGCTGTTGTCGGGCTGTCCCAAAAAAGTCGATACGGCCAAAAGCACGGCGACGGTTCAGGAGGAAAAAGTCGCGCCCCCGGCCGAGCCGGTGAAGCCCGAGCCCGCGCCCTCGCCGAAGGTGGAGGAAACTCCGGTGGCCCGCGAGGCCGAGATGCCCGCCGAGAAGGGACTGGGCGATGCCTTTTTTGATTATGACAAGTACACCATACGGGACGACGCCCGCGCCGAGCTGGAAAAAAACGCGGGGTGGTTGAAGTCCAATCCGAAGGCCCGGGTGAAGATCGAGGGCTACTGCGATGAACGGGGAACCAACGAATACAATCTGGCGCTGGGGGAACGGCGGGCGCGTGCCGTGAAGCGGTTCCTGGTCAGCCTCGGTGTGGACGGCGGCCGGTTGTCCATCATCAGCTACGGCGAGGAGCATCCCGTCTGCATGGAACATAACGAGGTGTGCTATTCGAAGAACCGCCGGGCCCATTTTACGGTTCAGTAGGGAGAGGTCATGAGAAGCGGCATAAAAAAGTCATCCATCCAATGGTTCGGGGCGATCCTTCTTTCCCTGGCCGGCTGCGCGACCCAGGCGGACGTGATGGATTTTCAGACCTCGCAGGAAAAGATTCAGGCGCAGCAGGCCGAGATTCAAAACCGGCTGAAGGTGGTCGAGAGCTATTTCAAGGAGCGCTCCACGACGGTCCAGCGCGGGCAGGCCGATATCGTCATCAAACTGGACCAGGTGGCGGTGGATCTCCAGGCGGCCCAGGGAAAGCTGGAGGAGAACAGCCACCAACTGGCCGACTTCTCGCAGCGGATCGACGACCAGGTCTTCCGATCGAAGGAGTTGACCGGCCGGCTGGATGCGCTGGACGGCCAGATCGCCGCACTTGAAAAATCGGTGGCCGACCTGGAGAAGGCCGTTCAGGCGATCGAAAAGGTCGTGACCATTCCGCCGGAACTGAAATCCTCCGAACCATCGGAGGCCAAGCCGTCCAAGGAGGCCGCGTCGTCCGATCAGAAGGTTGTTTTGCCGGGGCGGCCGACCGAAAAGGACAGAGCCACGGGAACCTCACCCTCGGAGGCCTATGGACTGGCCTACAACGATTATCTCAAGGGCAATTACGACCTCGCCCTGATGGGGTTTCAAAATTTTCTGGCCCAGTTCAAGGCGACGAGCCTCGCGCCGAACGCCCAGTACTGGATCGGGGAATCGTTCTACGGCAAGAAAGACTACGTCAAGGCGATCGAGTCGTTCGACAAGGTCGTCTCGGATTATCCCAAAAGCGACAAGGTTCCCGGCGCGCTTCTCAAAGCCGGGTATGCCTGGATCGAGGTCGGCGACAAGGCGAAGGCCAGGGTCTATCTTAAAAAGGTGGTCGAGACGTATCCGCTCTCGAACGAGGGAAAACTGGCCAAAAACAAACTGGCCGAATTGAAATAGAAGCGTAGGGGCGCAGAATGCTGCGCCCCTACCAATCGATATGTCCCCCAAAATCCATATCCTTCCCGAAAATCTTTCCAATAAAATCGCCGCGGGCGAAATCGTGGAACGCCCGGCCTCGGTCGTCAAGGAGATGGTCGAGAATGCCATCGACGCCGGGGCGACGCAGATCCGTGTCGAGGTGGAGGACAGCGGCCGCCGTCTGATCCGTGTCTCGGACAACGGCGAGGGAATGGAGCCGGACGACGCCCGGCAGGCTTTTCTCCGGCATGCCACCAGCAAGCTGGCGATGGAATCGGACCTCTCCGCGATCCGGACGATGGGATTTCGCGGCGAGGCGCTTCCCAGCATCGCGGCCGTCGCGCGCGTGAGAATGGTCACGGTGCCGAAGGGCGGGGCGATCGGGACCGAGGTCCGGGTTCACGGCGGGGTCGTGGTCGCAACCCGGGAATCGGCGGCGTCGGCCGGGACCCTCATGGAAGTGGAAGAACTTTTTTACAACACGCCGGCCCGGAAAAAATTCTTGAAGTCGAAGCCCACCGAACTGGCCCACATCGTCCATGCCATGCAACAGCTGGCGCTTCCGCATTTCTGGATCCATTTCCGGTTGACGCACAACGGGACGGTCCTCCTGGATCTTCCGATCGTCCGGGACGAGATGGAGCGGGCGGCGCAGGTGGTCGGGCCGGAGAACGGACCGGAGCTTCTGGAGGTTTCGTCCGGGGCGGGCGCGGAAAGCAACGGCATTCGACTCAAGGGGCTGATCTCAAAACCGGGTCATTTCCGTTCGACGCGGGAACACCAGGAGTTTTTTTTGAACCGGCGCGCGATCAAAAGCGCGTCGCTGTCCCACGCCGTGGGCGAGGCCTACGGGACGCTTCTGGCCAAAGGCCGGCATCCGGTCGTCCATTTGTTCATCGAGATCGATCCCGCGCTAGTGGATGTCAACGTCCATCCGGCCAAACGCGAAGTGAGATTCCGCGATACCCAGTCGGTCCACCAGGCCGTAAAAAACAGCCTTCGGGACCGGCTCCGCCGCGAAGGCCTGTTTGCGGAAGAAACGGCGACCTACGTCCTCCGGGATGCCCGTCCGGGATCGGCCGTATCCTCCGGCGCCGGGTCTCCCACGTCGGCCTGGCGGCCCTCGGACCCGGGATCGCCCGCGATGGCCCGGGAGGCGATGGCGGTCTATCGGACGCTGGAGGGTGAGGCGGTTCCGGTTCGGGTTCAACCGCTGGGGCAGATCGACCAAACCTACATCGTTGCGGCCGTCGGCTCGAGTTCGGAATCGGAACTGCATCTGATCGACCAGCATGCGGCGCACGAGCGGCTATTGTTTGAGCGGCTGCTTTCCCAGCTTCGGGCCGATCAGATTGCGGTCCAGCCGCTTCTGATTCCGGAAATCGTGGAATTCCCGCCGGCCGAGGCGATACGGGCCCGCGAAGTCCTGCCGCTCCTGGGCCGGATCGGGCTGGAGGTGGAGGAATTCGGCGAGCGGAGTTTTCGGATCCGGGCCGTTCCGGCGCTACTGGGGTCGGTGGACGGCCGCACACTGATGGGGGATATTCTCGACGACATCAACGCCGGCGCAACCCCGGCCGCCGATGAGACGATCCGGACCGTCATCGCCACGGTGGCCTGCCATGCCGCGATCAAGGCCCATCAAGCGTTGCAGCCGGAACAGATGACGCGATTGCTGGAGGACCTTTACCGGCAGGAGGTGCCGCCGACCTGTCCTCACGGCCGCCCGATCCGCGTTCGGTTCAAGTTGTCCGATCTGGAAAAGTTATTTCAAAGACGATGAACGAAAAAAAACCGCTGATCGTCCTGACCGGCCCCACGGCCGCCGGCAAAAGCGCCGTTGCGATCCGGCTGGCGTTGGAACTCGGCTCCGAAATCATCAGCGCCGATTCCCGCATGGTCTATCGGGGCATGGATATCGGGACGGCCAAGCCCGGACCGGCCGATCGCGCCGGGGTCGTCCATCACTTGATCGACATCGTCGCTCCGGATGAGCCGTTCAGCGCGGGCCGGTTCAAGTCCCTCGCGGCGGACGCGATCAAGCGGATGCAGCGGGAAGGAAAGATTCCGATCATCGTAGGTGGGACCGGGTTGTACGTGAAACTGCTTTTGCACGGATTGTGGGAGGGGCCGGAGGCCGACTGGCCGTTCCGGGAAGAGCTTTATGAAGCCGAGCGGCGGGAAGGCGCGGGCCACCTTCATCAACGATTGAAGGAAGTCGATCCGGACTCGGCTCTTACGATTCAACCACAGGATAGGTCCAAGCTGGTGCGTGCGATCGAGGTCTACGAGAAAACGGGCCGTCCGATTTCCGAACATCATCGCGAGCACCGGTTCTCGGAAAAACCGTACGAGGCGATCCTTATCGGGTTAAGACGTTCGCGGGCCGATCTTTACCGGCGGATCGAGACCCGCGTGGATCAGATGATGGCCGACGGGCTGGTCGAGGAGGTCCGCGGCCTGATCGAAAAGGGTTATTCGGCCGAGCTGCCGTCCATGAAGGGGCTGGGCTACCGTCAGATCGTCGGCTACATAAAAGGAGAGTACGACCGGCACGAGGCGGTCGACCGGCTCAAGCGCGACACGAAACGTTACGCGAAACGGCAGTTCACCTGGTTCAACCGCGATCCGTCCATCCGGTGGATCGATCTGTCTGAGACGGACGGCGTTGAAGAAGCTTACACAAAAGTCGAGACCGTCATTCATGCCAATTCCGTATAGGATTTTTGGTTCGGATACTGTTGACATAGATAAGGAGAAGTATTATACCTAAAAACCAGCGGCAATAAAGATGGCTATTAGACTGCCCAATATATTTGCTGGACGGACAAAAACGTTCGTGAAGGAGGAACATGAGAAAAGCGGTTGGAAGACTTGAAGCCGAGACCTTGAAGCTTGACCCGAAAGGTCGCGCGCGGCTTGCCGGAAAACTGATTGAGAGTCTGGAAACGCTCTCTGACGCGGAGAACGCAGATCTCTGGTTGGAAGAAGCAGAGCGCCGCGATGCCGAACTCGATGACAAACCGGACTTGGCACGTACGTCCAATGAGGTTTTGCGCAATGCGAGGTCGAAGTAAAGTTGAAGAGGAAAAGATTCACGGACTTGTCAATCAAACGCGCGGCGGCTGAAGCGCGCGCCGTTAGCTGTCTCGAATCAAAGAGAAGCGATAAGATGCGCGAGGTCTAAGGTACGAGGTGAAGACGTGACTTATGAGGCAGCCTTTCATGCTAACACGAACCTTATAGATAAGTTAGGAACCGGCAACGCTCATTTAGCTTGGACGCTGGCCCTCTATCTTGAAGAACCGGATGTCGCAACACTTGCCTCGGAGGCGCTTACCGATGGACCGGACGACAAGAAAATTGATTTCATTCATCTCGACACGGACTCCCGTCGGCTCGTCTTTGCCCAAGGATATCGCTCGGACACGAAAAAGGAAGCTGCTCCGGCGAACAAAGCCTCAGATCTTAACACCGCGGCAGCTTGGTTGGTATCTGGAGACCTCAAAGATATACCCGATCGGTTGCAACCCATCATTCAAAGCTGTAGGACCGCCATTGAGAACGGTGACGTTGAAACAATCGAACTTCTATATGTTCACAACCTTCCGGAGTCCGTGAATGTAGCTAGGGAACTCCAAACAGTGCAAGAACACTTGCAGAAGGTCTTGGCTAATAGGTCTGGTCTTACGGTGATAGCAAGAGAGCTTGGAGCCTCAAAAATAGAGAGCCTTTTTCTATCTCAGGACTCACACATAGATGTGAAGGACGAGATCATTTGTCCATCGAAAGTACAGTTCAGCGCATCCGGTCAGAAATGGCAAGCCTATGTTTTGTCCGTACCTGGCGCATGGTTGCATCAACTCTTTCTCAAACACGGTGAGGCGCTGTTCTCTGCGAACTACCGCGGATTTCTTGGGATCAGCAAACGGCGGCGAATCAATACGGGTATACGAGCCTCAGCGGAATCAAAGCCGCGTGATTTTTGGGTCTTCAATAATGGGATAACGCTCCTGACTGGCGGAGTGAAGCAAGAAAAAGATACAACCAGGTTGACCGGAGTCTCTATAATAAATGGAGCCCAGACAACAGGATCCATTGGATCGGTTGATCTCTCTAAATACGATCTGAGAGACGTCCATGTCCTATGCCGCATAATCCAATGTTCTGATCCGGAGACCATCACTGAAGTAGTAAAGTTCAATAATACGCAAAATGAAATTCTGACGTGGGACCAATACAGCAGCGATTCTGAGCAGAGCCGCATAGAGAAGGAGTTTGAGACGCTTGGCCACAAGTACTCGAGAAAGCGCGGCGTAAAGCAACGGGCGGATCAGATCAGCTTAGAGGAGGTTGCTCAGCCAGTTGTTGCATTTTCTGGCCGCTACGCTGAAGCCAATAGAGGGAAAAACCGGATATTTGAGAGTAAGCAAAACTATACTTCCGCTTTTTCGGGTAGGAAAGCACGGCATATCCTATTCGTATACACCCTCGCCCGTGCAATCGATGAGCGTAGGATCGAACTTAAGAAAAAATCCAACAATGGCACAATAATCTCCCTAGAGGAAGATCAGCTTGGTCTTCTAAGGAATCTGAGGTTCAAGTACTTCTTAGTGGCAGTGATTGCTCGGACACTCGAGGTGATTCTGGGACAGAAGATCAACAGGGAAACAATCGGATTTACTGAGGACGCGGCAAGCGCATCTAAGAATAGTATTCTTGAGTTGGTCGCCACCTGGTCTTCGATCGTAGAATGTGTTTTGGCGTTCGTGGCGACCCATTTGGACGGAAAGGATGTTGTACGGCTGATGGATGACGATGCAGAAGTGGATAAAATAGTAAAAACCATCGAAGGCATAATTTATGCGACACGGAATAATTTATCGCTCGGAAAGTTCCCGGAAATGGTGGCACCTACATGAGGAGAATTCGAGCCGAGATGTAACGCTATAGCCGACCGGATAAAGATGGCATGTTCGTGATGGTGCATGTGAAAACGATATGACGAAAACTAACCCTCGAAAGATCCGTGGTCCCTGGACCGACGGCTATGTCCTCGATATCCATTCGACAGGAAGCGTTTTTGCCGGGTACGATGAGTTCGGTCACGAGCGTTTCGATACCACTCGCACTGAAATAGGTGAGCTCCTGTACCGGCTGAAGTACAAGGCTGACGCGTCGGCTCTCGCCGATATCGGCGAAGCGTCCGAACGATTCATCCGATCATGGAAGATCAAATTTGATCTTATCGTTCCCGTACCGCCGACTCGTGCTCGAAAGGTTCAGCCGCTTCATCAGATTTGTGAGGAACTTGGCAAGAGGTTCCGCGTTCCGGTCGTGAAGGCGGTTGTCAAAAAGACATCGGGTACAGCCGAGCTGAAAAATCTTCATGAGTTCGAGGCTCGTAGTCGTGTCCTCAAAGACTCAGTGACTGCGGACAGGCGTCTTGTCGGTGGCCGTCGCGTCCTACTTGTCGATGACCTCATCCGTTCCGGCGCAACAATGAGCGCTGTCGCGGAGGCAATAACCACCGCGGGTGCACCATGCGTGTACGCGTTCGCGCTCACGCAGACGAGGCAAGCATGAAACGAGTATTCGCCGGCGGGTCCCGAAGAGTCACGCGCTTGAATGCTGACGTACGACACCGGTTGGACCAGATCATTCAACGTCAGCTGTGCGTACTGATCGGTGACGCGAACGGCGCTGACAAGGCGATTCAGAAATACTTAAGCGATTGTCATTACCCGAACGTCGTTGTTTTTTGTACGGCCGGGGAGTGTCGCAACAACGTTGGAGGTTGGCCGGTTCGGTCGGTTGATTCCCCTCATAAGGTCAAAGATTTCACATATTATACGGCGAAAGATGCTGCGATGGCTCGTGAATCCGAATTCGGACTGATGCTTTGGGATGGTGAGAGCGCAGGAACAATGGTCAATGTCGCACGCCTCGTTTCAGCCGGAAAACCCGTCGTGTTATACGTGTTGCCGGCGAAGGTGTTCTACACATTGAAGACACCTACTGACCTTGAGGACGTGCTCTCAACGTCACCGCGCGATGTGATGATGAGGGTCCATCGTTACATCACTGAGCATGCCCGCGAATTCGCGCAGCCAACCATCTTTTGACAGGGCATCTAACAAATCGTTGTAGATGAATACCATCTTTTGACGGGACGTCGTACTTTAAGATCATGTGGAGAGCGTAACGATGCAAACAGCTGAGATCGGAATCATCGGCGGGAGCGGGCTGTACGAGATGGAAGGGTTGACCGGGAAGAAGGAGGTCAAGCTTTCGACGCCGTTCGGTCCGCCGTCGGATGCGTTTATCGCCGGAAACCTGGAGGGCCGCCACGTGGTTTTTCTCGCGCGCCATGGACGCGGCCATTGCATTCTTCCAAGCGAGATCAATTTCCGCGCGAATATCTGGGGCATGAAAAAGCTGGGCGTGGAGCGGATCATCTCGGTCAGCGCCGTCGGAAGCATGAAGGAGGCGATTGCGCCGGGGCATGTCGTGGTTCCGGATCAGTTCTACGATCACACCAAGCGGCGTATCAGCACCTTTTTCGGAGGCGGGGTCGTGGCGCATGTGGCCTTCGCCGATCCGGTCTGTCCCGAGCTCCGGCCCATCCTCGGCCGGGCCGGCCGGGACCGGGGGGCCGTGATCCATGACGGCGGGACCTACTTCTGCATCGAAGGGCCGCAGTTCTCGGCGCGGGGCGAGTCGTTGATCTTCCGGCAGTGGGGCATCGACGTGATCGGGATGACGAATGTGACCGAGGCCAAGCTTGCGCGTGAAGCCGAAATCTGTTATGCTACGCTCGCGTTGGTGACGGATTACGATTGCTGGCATGCGGGGATGGAATCCGTCACGGTCGAGGCCGTGATCGAGACCTTGAAGAAAAATGTGATCCTGTCTCAGCAGATCATTCGATCGGCGCTTCCGCGGATTTCGGCATCGCGGCGCTGTTCCTGCGCCACGGCGCTTAAAAATGCCGTGATGACGCCGCCTTCATTGATACCGAAAAAGACCCAAGCCAATCTGAAATTGATTCTGGGTGATTATTTGAAACCCCAAACAAAAAAATCGGGTGGGAAATGAGCCTGCTGGTCGTGGGAACGGTCGCGCTGGACTCGGTCAAAACGCCGTTCGGCGAAGCCAAGGATGTCCTGGGCGGCTCGGCCACCTATTTCGCAACGGCCGCGAGTTATTTCACCAAGGTTCATCTGGTGGCGGTGGTCGGCCGGGATTTTCCGGAGGAGCATCTGGAGTTTCTCCGGTCGAGGGAGATCGACCTGAGCGGACTCCAGACGCTCGAGGGAAAAACCTTCCGCTGGCGGGGCGAATACGGTTTCCAGTTGAACGAGGCGCATACGCTGGAGACCCAGTTGAACGTGCTCCAGTCCTTCAAACCGGTCCTTCCCCCCACGTATCAAAACGCCGACATGATCTTTCTCGGGAATATTGATCCGGTGCTGCAGCAGGAGGTGCTGCGCCAGGTGAAGCGGCCCCGGCTGGTGGCCTGCGACACGATGAACTTCTGGATCGGGGGAAAACGGGATGACTTGAAGCGGACGCTGAAACAGGTGGATATCGTGATCATCAACGACGGCGAGGCCCGCGAACTGGCGGGGGAGGCAAACTTGGTCAAGGCCGCGAAAGTGATCCTGTCCAACGGTCCGAAAACCCTCATCATCAAGCGCGGCGAGCACGGCGTGCTGATGTTCAATGAAAAGACGGCCTTCGCGGCGCCGGCCTATCCACTTGAGGCGGTTTTTGATCCGACCGGCGCCGGGGACAGTTTTGCCGGCGGCTTTATGGGATATCTCACGCAAAGCGGCGACCTGAGCGAGGCCGGCATCCGTCAGGCTGTGATCTTCGGAAGCGTGATGGCTTCCTTCAACGTCGAGTCGTTCAGTCTGGACCGCCTCCGCGAATTGACGCGGCGGGAGATTGATGAACGGTACCGGGAATTCGGTCGGCTGACCTCCTTCGAGAATCCAAGGGCGGTCTGACGCCGTTTGCAGAAACGAGGAAATCATCCATGGGCAAGATTCGTTTTCAAGTCCGATCCATTGTGACTATCTTTATTTTTGTCGCTTTCCTTCCGGCCGGCTGTTCCACGCTGTCCGGGGCGCAACGGGAAAAGAACGCGCAGGCCCATTATAAACTCGGCATTTCCTATCTGAACGACAACCAGATGCAGATGGCCTTCGTCGAATTCCAGAAAGCGGTCGAGATCAACCCGAAGGACAAGGATTCCTATTACGGCCTGGGCCATGTCTATTTCGGCCAGGGCAAGTACGAGGAGGCCGGGGAGTCCTTTAGGAAGGCGATCCGGATCGAGCCCAACTATTCCGAGGCGCATAACTACCTCGGAACGGTCTATGAGCGGCTGTCCGAAAAGGACAAGGCGATGGCGGAATACAAAAAGGCCCTGGAGAATCCCCAGTACGTGACGCCGCAATACGCCCATCACAACCTCGGGATGATTTATCTGAACGCGGGTTCCTTCAAAGACGCCGTCAAGGAATTCAAGGGGGCGATCCAGGTGGCGCCGGATTATGCGCTGTCCTACGACGGCCTCGGGCAGGCCTACTACATGGACGGACAATACAAGGAGGCGGTCGAAGCCCTGATCGGCGCCTTGAAGATCTTTCCGGACTATCCCGAGGCGCATTACTATTTGGGACAGACCTATTTCAAGATGGGATCGAACCCTCAAGCCAAGGCGGAATTCGAACGGGTGATCCGTCTTGCCCCGGAAAGCGAAATGGCTAAAAAGTCTAAACAGAATCTTGAACTGCTCCGTTAAACCGGCAGGGTTGGATGGAAACGATCGGGGACTATCTGAAAAAAACCCGCGAGGAGCGGGGATTGTCCATCCAGCAGGTGGCGGTCAAGACCCGGATCAGTCCGGCCTATATCCTGGCGCTGGAGGAAAACCGGCTGGACCAGTTTCCGGGCGAGGTGTTCGCCCGGGGATTCGTGCGGGTGTATGGACGCTGTCTGGGGCTGGACGACCCGACCACGATGACGCGGTTCACCCAGTCGGCCCAGTCCTTCTTTCGGGAGCGGGATGAGAAGAAACGGTCCGCGGTGCAATCGGCCGAGGAAGAGAAGGTCCGGAAGGAACGCCGCGGCCGTGTCCTTCAGATCGTGATCGTGGTCGTGCTGTGCCTGACCGTCTTGACGGTGTACGGGATCAACAGCAGGCATTTTGGGGGCACGGAGGAAGCCGACGGTCCGGGTTTACATCCGCCGTCCGTGCCGGAGACGGCGATTCCGGCGGAGCCGCATCCGGAACTGACCGAGCCGGCCGTGAACAAACCGTCGTTGAAGGAAATCGAGCCTGCCAGGCCGGGCAATGCTCTCTCGCCGCCTGCGGGTCCGGCGGCCGGGCCTCCCAAACCTACGGCGGCACAAAAACCGCCGATCGTATCAACGGTAAAACCGGAGGAGAAATTGCCCTTGATCGTGAATGTTCCCGGGAAAGTTCCGGAACCGGCCGCGCCGGTCGAGGGACTGGTTCTGGTGGTCGAGGCGGTGGAGTCGAGCTGGGTTTCGGCCAGGATTGACGGCGGGGAGACCAAGGAGGTCTTCCTTGAGCCCGGCGAGAAAGTCACCTGGAAAGCCAAGGATCATTTCCTGATCAGCTTCGGAAACGCCGGCGGGGTAAAGGTTCAGTTCAACGGTAAACCCCTCCCGCCCTTCGGCCTCAAAGGCGCCGTCGTAAAAGACATTAAAATCACCCGTGAGTAGTCGCATACCATCTTTCGTTTGATCCAAGGAACGGATTGACAAGGCTTTCCCTATTCGGTTACAGTAACGCTCCTTCCTATGCTATAATTTAGACAAGTTTAAAGAAGAGGCTCCTCATGGCAAAGATTATCAAAGTCAAAGTCACGGAAAGCAGACTGCCGGTCATCTTCATCCGCGAAGACAAGACCATTGTGGCCTACACTCCGGCGCTGGATTTGTCCACTTCCGGGCGAACGGTGGAAGAAGCCAAGAAGCATTTTGA
>JACQFA010000033.1 GCA_016200255.1 Nitrospirota bacterium
CACAACGGATGGAGGGAAACACTGGATATCTCAGACCAGCGGGACGCAGGAAAACTGGATTTATAATGTTCAGTTTAAAGATTCACAAGGCGGTCCTTCACAATTAGGTTGGGCGGTCGGCCGCAATGGATTGATTCTCCATACCCAAAACGGAGGGGAGACTTGGGAGAAACAGGAAAGCGGCACGGCCGACTGGCTGGACGGGCTTTTTGTGCTCGACTCTCTTCGCGCTTGGGCGGTCGGCCGCGGGGGCGTGATTCTTTCGACGGGAGACGGCGGTGCGATATGGCAGGTGCAACGGCCGCCGGATGGAAAGTGGCTTGGCGATATTCAGTTCACCGACCCGAAAACCGGTTGGGCGGTGGGGAGCGATGGCGTTCTTTTGCATACGACGGATGGTGGAAAGACATGGAACCGGGAGGTTTTGAACACGACCGAGAAGCTGGGCGATATTTTCTTCTCGGATTCCCAACACGGCTGGATTGTGGGAGACCGCGGTGTTATTCTGGCCACGGAGGACGGCGGCAAGAAATGGCGGTTTCAGAAATCAAATACGACGAACGATTTTTACAGCGTTTATTTTTCGGATCCTGAACACGGCGCGGCGGTGGGAACCGGTGGCGCGATTCGATATACGGAGGACGGCGGGACCCATTGGCTGACGCCGAAATCCGCCGGCCTGTAGCCGTTGGCCGAAGAGATGATGACGATGCAGATCAAGAAACGCAAAAAGTCCGGCATCCTATTCATATTCATAGCGGTCGGTCTGTTGTGCGGATGCGGCGGCTGGTTTCCCGGCGAGGGAGCGGCCTTTCGCCATACCATGAATGCTTCGACCGATACTGGACGCTGGGAGCTGTTCTGGACGTCCGTGGAGAAGGCCCAGCCCTATCGTCTAACGGCTCCTCTCATGGACGGCCGCAGCCTGGCCTGGTCTCCGGACGGGACCAAGCTGGCGTTTATATCAAACCGGGACGGGAATGATGAGGTTTATGTGATGAATGTCGACGGCTCGACAACGGTCCGGTTGACATACACCCCGGCCGATGAGGACGACCCGGAATGGGCGCCGGACGGTTCCCGAATCGTGTTTACATCCGAGCAAACCGGTCACCGGGAAGTCTATTCCGCTGCGGCGGACGGTTCGCAACAACATCAATTGACGCGGACGGCGAAAGGCGACAGCATCAATCCGGCCTGGTCTCCCGATGGACGGCTCCTTTCATATGTCAGCAACAAGGACGGGAATTGGGAGGTCTATACGATCTCGGCGGATGGGACCCATGACCGGCGGCTGACGCATAATCCCGCGATGGACGGCTTCTGCTGGAACGAGTGGTCGCCCGACGGCCGTTCGATTCTGTTTGATTCAAACCGGGACGGAAATTATCAGGTATACCGGATGGATCTGGACGGAACGCATCAAAAAAACCTCGCGCCCGTTCGGGCGCCGGTGGAGGGGCCGTCCTGGTCGCCGGACGGGCTTCAGGTGGTTTATGCATCCCGTCAGGACGGCAACTGGGAAATTTATCGGGCGAATGCGGACGGCGCCGATCCTCATCGGCTGACCGTGAATCGAGCCAAGGACTTCAACCCGTTCTGGTCGCCGGACGGGAAGACGATCTCGTTTGTCTCGGATCGGGACGGGCATAATGAAATTTATATCATGAACAGGGATGGATCCAATCCACGACGACTGACTTGGGGCATGGCGGATAAAGGACGGGACCGACATCGGTGGTCGCCCGATGGATCAAAGATCGCCTATGTCGCCTATGTGGATCACAATACAGTGAAAAAGGTTTCGGTAAACGCCGCCCGGCAACGAGAGCGGTTTTCGGCGGGCGATGATTAAGACTTTCAAAACGGAGAGACCGATGGGTAAATGGATAGGGATCATCGTGATGGGGATCGTTCTATGCGAGGCGTCGGGCATGGCCGGTGCTCCGGCCGGAATCAGGCTCGGTCCGGGGGTCGCCTCCGAGGTGCAGCTTACGACGAACGAGGGAATGGATTATATCCCCAACTTCAGCCCCGATGGAAAACGTTTGGTCTTTACCTCTTATGCAACCGGTCATGAGGAAATCTGGGTGATGGATCTGGATGGGAAGAACGCCCATCCATTGACGAACGATCCCAAGGGGAACTGGTCGCCGGCTTGGAGCCCGGACGGAAAGTCGGTTGCTTTTACCTCGGCTCGTACCGGCGTCAACCAGCTCTGGCTGATGAATACGGACGGCTCCAACCCCCGGCCTTTGACCCGGCCGGAGCCGTTGCCGACGACCTGGAGCCGCGATCCTTCCTGGAGCCGTGACGGCAAAATGATTATTTTCACCTCGAACCGAACGGGCAAGGATGAAAATTGGATTATGGATCTGTCCTCCGGCAAGCAATGGCGCCATTCGATCGGCATGGCCGAACATTGGCACCCGTCCTTCAGCCCGGATGGTAAACAGGTTCTTTTCTCATCCAACATGAGCGGGGAATGGGGGCTGTGGCTTTCAGACCTGGAGGGAAAGAATCTGGTCCGGCTCGTGGCCGATAAGCGGTTCGACAATAATCC
Organism: Nitrospirota bacterium; assembly: GCA_016200255.1. Lineage (GTDB taxonomy): Bacteria > Nitrospirota > Nitrospiria > JACQBZ01 > JACQBZ01 > JACQFA01. The sequence goes on from JACQFA010000033.1 coordinate 2,564, forward strand.
GGCGGCCTCCTGGAGCCCGGACGGGAAGCGAATCGTATTCAGGACGGCCGAATCCAATCTCTGGATCATGAATTCGGACGGATCGGCCATGTCCCCCTTGACCATCGATGGAATGGTCGACGGATGGCGTTCCTCTTGGAGCCCGGACGGTAAAAAAATCGCCTACACGTCGCTGCGCTCCGGAAACAGCGACATCTGGCTGCTGACGCTGAAATAGAGGCGGACGACGCAGGCGCGTATTTGGTAAGGAGAGAATCGGTATGAAGATAACAAGGCGGATGATGTGTGGAGTTGCCTCGGCATCGTTGATCGTATTCGTTTCGGCCGGACCTGTTTGGGCGAGCCATCAAAGCGGCAACGCGCCGGATGGTCATCGGGTCGGAGCCGCGCTGACGGCTTCACAATCGGTTGTGAAGCCCGGCCATCAGGGAAACGGGCTCTTTTATATGACGAATGCCTCGACGGATGAGCTGGCCATCGTGGATCCCGTAACCGAGCAAATTGTTAAAACGATTCGTGTCGGAAAGCGCCCGCTGGGCGTCACGCTGACGAAAGACGGTCGCTATGTTATGACCGCCAATTTTGACTCGAGCAATGTTTCTGTGGTGGACTTGAAAACCCTCAAGGTGATCCGGACCGTTCCGGCCGGAATCGGACCGGATGGAGTGACCTTGACGCCGGACGGCCGGTTGGCCTACGTCGCGAATGCGGGTTCGAATAATCTGACCGTGATCCGGGTCAAGGACTGGACGGTGGTCAAAACCCTGCCGGTCGGGAAGTCGCCGGATAATCTTGTTTTTACTCGGGACGGGAAGACGGCCTATCTGACTAATTGCGATTCGAATAATGTGGCCGTGATCGACACCGCCAGGATTGAGGTGGTTCAGTACATCACGGTTGGGACGGTTCCGGAGGGAATTGTTCTCACCCCGGATGAAGCGCGCGCCTATGTGGCGAACAATGTCAGCGACGACGTGTCCGTTGTCGATCTTGGAAGCCGCACGGTGGTGAAGACCATCAAGGTCGGGAATGCGCCCGCCGGGGTTTCGCTCGCTCCCGACGGCCGGTATGTTTATGTGGCGAATGAGCTGGACAATAATATTTCCGTGATCGACACGACGACGGATGGGGTGGTAAAGACACTGCCCACCGGCGGCAAATTTCCGGTCGATATCCTTTTTACCGATGATGGGAAAAGAGCCTTTATCTCGCACCGTGATTCGAGTACTGTGACGGTCCTGGACTTGGAAACTGAAAAAGTGGTCAAGTCGCTCTGGGTGGGGGATTCCATTTATGAGGGAGTGGCACAGCGATGAAATGGTTTAAAACCGTCCCGCTGTTTTTCTTCCTCGCGTTGGCCGGTTGCGCGACGATTGGCAACCGGAACGAAGGCGGGGGCTATCTTTATGTGACCAACGAAGGGTCCAATACGCTGGTCGTTATCGAGACGCAGCAATACCGGACGGTCAAGACCCTGCCGGTTGGTGAGATGCCGGGCGGAGTCGCAATAACGCGGGACGGACGGCGTCTTTATATCGCCAATTTTACGAATACCGTCACGGTGGTTGACACGACTGCCAATCAGGTGGTGAACACCATCGAGGTTGGAACGGGAGCGTCGGGATTGGTCCTGACGCCGGATGAGCGTTACCTGTATGTGACCAATCGTACGTCCCATACCGTATCGGTTGTGGATGCGGCCCTCGGACGGGTGATCAAAACGATTCCGGTGGGACTGGGTCCGAGCTGGATCGATGTGACACCCGACGGGCGGTTCATTTATCTGAGCAACGGAAGTTCGAGCGAAGTGGCGATCATCGAAACGGCGGAAAACACCCTGGTCCAGAAAATCAAGGTCGGTGAAATGCCGAGCGGGCTTGGCATCTCTCCCAACGGCCTGACGGTCTGGGTGGCGGACTACCCCCATGGGGTGACCATCATTGATACGGCGTCGAGACGCATCACAAGGACCGTGGCGGTCGACAGTTTCCCGGCCGGGCTGGCCTTTTCTCCCGATGGCCGTTTTGCCTATGTTACGAATGTCAGTACGGATAATATTTCAGTGATTGATACCGGCAGTTACCAGGTGGTCCGAAGTATTCCGGTCGGCAAGACGCCGGTCGAAATTAAAATCAGCCGGGATGGTCGTTATGCCTATGTCTTGAACGAGGGGTCGTCCGATCTTTCCGTGGTGGCTCTTCCGTCCGGGCATCTGATTCAAACCGTGAAAGTGGGATTGAGGCCGAGCGGACTCGCCGTCCGGTAGACGGATCGCGGCGTTGGAAAATGAAAATGGGCGACGAAAAAAAGAATAAAAGTTGGAAGAGCTTTCGTCAGGAAATCATCTTGGCTTCTGCCTTGGTCGGTCTTCTGGCCGGCTGCGGCCAGGCGATCTTCCCAAAAGAGACGGCTTCACCGGTTGCGAATCCGGTTGAGACGGAGGCCGCCGCGGGTACGGTCGTGTATACATCGAATCAGGACGGAAACTGGGACATCTATTCGGTGACGACCGACGGACGGGACAGCCGACGGTTGACAACCACTCTTGCCGAAGAAGAGGGACTGATGCCGTCTCCGGATGGAACGAAGATCGCTTTTGTTTCGAGGCGCGATGGAGACTATGAAATCTACGTGATGAACACCGACGGGTCGAATCCGGTCCGATTGACCTACGCGAAGGGGATTGATGAAGGGCCGGTCTGGTCCCCGGACAGTCGGCGGTTGGTATTCGAATCAAATCGGGACGGAAATTGGGAGCTTTACGGCATTGACGCGGATGGCTCGCATGAGCGGAGGTTGACGAATACGATCTCGGAGGAGGCCAATCCGATCTGGTCTCCGGACGGCCGCCGGATCGCCTACGAATACCGCCGCGATGGCGCTTGGGAGATTTATTTGATGGACCCGGACGGGGGCCATCCGGTGAACCTCACGCAAAGCCGAGCCCTGGACCATACCGATAGCCAGTGCACGTCCTGGTCGCCGGACGGGCGACAACTGTTGTTCGTCTCGAATCGGTCCGGCAACTGGGAACTCTACCGAATGTCCGCGGACGGGGCGGGCGCGGTCCGGTTGAGCCGAAGCCGCGGCGCAGAGGTGGATCCCGTCTGGTCTCCGGACGGCCGCCGGATCGCTTATGCAATGGTTCAGGCCGACCGGCGGGAGCTTTACGTGATGAATGCCGACGGCAGTCATAACCAGCGGGTCGCCAACCGGGTTCCGCCGGAAGCCAAACCCGTCTGGTCTCCGGACGGCCGACGGTTTTTGTTCGTGGGATACCGGATCGGATCTCCGGAGCTCTTTGTGGCGGATGCTAAGGGCAGGCATGTTTTCCAAGTGACGACGGTCGGGGGACAGAAGGCCGACCCGCAGTGGTTGATGAACTAAGACTGGGATGAAGGAGGTTTCACGATGATGCACGGCATGCCGCGATTGTACCGGGTGCTTCAAGGATTTTTAGGGACCGGTTTCTTGAAGGCGGCGGTCATGATTCTTTGCGGGATCGCGTTGATTCCGGCCGGGCCTTGGTTTGCCTCGGCCAAGCAGGGCCGGGACGAACGGAAAATCGCCTTTGAATCGCATCGGGATGGAAACTGGGAGATCTACTCGATGAATGCGGACGGGTCCGATCAACGGAACCTGACGCGGAGTCCCGGCGATGATATTTGGCCCGTCTGGTCCGCCGATGGCCGGCGATTGGCGTTTGTTTCGAACCGGGACGGCAATAAGGAAGTCTATGTGATGAACGCGGACGGTTCGCAACCGGTTCGATTGACGCACGATCCGGCCGAGGATGAAGATCCTTTTTGGTCGCCGGATGGGAGTCGGCTGGCCTTTATCTCGACCCGTGACGGCAATTTCGAAATTTACGTCGTGAACAGCGATGGGACCGATCTTCACCGGTTGACGCACGATCCGGCCGAGGACTCGCGCCCGTTCTGGTCGCCGGACGGCTCGAAGATCGCTTTTCTTTCGAAACGGGACGGAAACAGTGAAATCTATGTGATGAATGCCGACGGCTCGGACCAGAGAAACCTGACGCACAGCCCCGGCAGTGATTTCAATCCGAAATGGTCTCCCGACGGCACGAAGATCGGTTTTGTGTCGAACCGGGACGGGAACAATGAGATCTATGTGGTAAACGCAGACGGTTCCGACGCCACGAATGTGACCCGGCATAAAGACGAGGACGGTCGCGGGGCCTTTTTCTGGGCGCCAAACAGCCGGCAGCTTACGGTGATATCGAACCGGGACGGGAACTGGCAGGTCTATGTCATGAACGTGGACGGATCCGGCGTGAAACGGCTGACCCGGGGGCCGACCGATGCGGACATCCCGACATGGTCTCCGGACGGCGGGCAGATCACGTTTGTATCCGGGCGGGACGGGCATAATGAGATCTATGTCATGGACCGCGACGGATCGAATCAAAAACGCCTGACCCATACGGCCTCGGACAGCACCTGGCCGTTCTGGGGACCGATCAGAAAATAGGAGTAAAGCAACAAGGGCCCGAAGATTTGGGCGCGGACTTTAGTCAAAGGAGAGCTTGGCAATGGAATTCAATGTCCACCGCGGTCGGCTTGAAAGAATCGTTCCATCCATTATCGTGTTTCTTGCGGCGCTCCTTGCGGGTTGCGGAATGCAAGGGATTCCAACCGATTCGTCCCTATTTGATGCGACGATACCGGATCGAATCAGCCGAACGACACCGGTGATTGTCCGGTTGACGGAAACCGAAACGGATGAAGAAAATCCGGTCTGGTCGCCGGACGGAACCCGTCTGGCCTTTGAATCAAGCCGGGACGGGAATAAAGAGATCTATGCCATGGATGTGGATGGGCGCCGCACCCGGAACCTGACACAGAACGCGGCGAATGATGACGACCCGATCTGGTCGCCGGATAGCCGTCAATTGCTGTTTGTGTCGAACCGGGATGGGAATAAAGAGATCTATGTGATGGATTCGGACGGATCGAATCCACGGAACCTGAGCCGGAACGCTGCCAACGACCGCTGGCCGGTCTGGTCCTATGACGGACTCACGGTCATGTTTATTTCGGACCGATCGGGAAGTTGGGACCTTTTTTCGATGAACCTGGACGGAACGGATCAGCGACGACTCACTACCACCGCGGCCGTGGAGGATAATCAGAAATGGTCGCCGGACATGAAGCATGTGGTCTTCGTGTCCAATCAGAGCGGCAACAACGAGATCTATCTCATGGACGGCAAGGGATCCGTGCCGCGGTCGCTCACCCGCAACTCGTCGGAGAATACCTGCCCGAACTGGTCTCCGGATGGAAAACATATCGCCTTTGTTTCCAACCGAACCGGCAACTGGGAGCTGTATGTGATGGACGCGGACGGCTCCCATCAGAGACAACTGACCCGGACACCGGAAGAAGAAGACAGCCCGCGGTGGTCCCCGGACGGGAAAATGATCGCATTTGTCTCGAAGGGGGAGGGGAGCGCTTTTATCTCCGTGGTGGATCTGGCCGGCCGCATTCAAAAGACGATGACGGATACTGTCTCGGAAAAGGAGGTTCCGTCCTGGTCGCCGGACGGAAGCCGCATCAGTTTCATCGGCAAGGAAAACGGCGGGCCCTGGCAGATCTTTTTAATGCATCTCTGGGGGCCGCAGCAGGCGAAACGAGAGGATCGGTTGGGGTCGATTGCGGCGTTCCCTTGAAGAAGGAGATGCGGCCCATTTTATGGCGGACTGTTTTTGTCTCGGCCGGTTTGTGGTTCGTTCTTTCGGGTTGTATCCGGATGGAACAGCCCGGACTTGAATCCGAACCGATGGTTCCGGAATCACGGGGGCCGTGGTTGGCCTTTACCGTGATGCATGGAGAAGGTCGGGACATTTATATTGTGAACCGGGACGGTCGTCACTTGACCAATGTGACAAGGGGGCACGGAAAAAGCATCTGGCCGGCCTGGTCGTCAAACGGGGAACGGCTGGCTTACGCCAGCAACCGAGACGGCAATTGGGAGATTTACAGCATGACGCTCAAGGATTTTGCGGAAACCAATCTGACCCATACCCCGGAGCGGGAAGGCGCTCCGGCATGGTCTCCCCAGGGGGATCGTTTGGCTTTCTTGGTCGGGGAAGAGGGCCATCGGGAGATCTATCTCATGGACGCGGACGGACAGCGGAGAACCCGGCTGACCTATTTTACAGGGGATAAAGTGGCGGCGGCTTGGTCGCCGGATGGAAAGAAGATCGCCTTTGAATCCAATGCCACGGGTCATTGGGAAATCTATCGTGTGGATGCGGAGGGCGGAAATCCGGTTCGATTAACGGATGCATCGGCGGGTAATGAAACACCCGTCTGGTCGCCGGACGGGAAAAAGATCGCCTTCGAGTCCGATCGGGACGGCCACTGGGAAATTTATGTGATGTCGGCCGATGGGTCGAATCCGACCCGCCTTACGCGAATGCCCGGCGCCGAGTCCAATCCGACCTGGTCGCCGGACAGCCGCCGGCTGGCCTTTGAATCGACTCAGCAGGGGAAAGGCGAAATTTTCATCGTCAATGTTGAGGGTCAGGAGCTTCAGAACCTCACAAACCATCCAGCAAACGACAACGGGCCCCAATGGTCCCCGGATGGAGAACAGATCGCTTTCAGTTCGGACCGTGATGGAACGGACCAGATCTACGTGATGGATTTAGACGGGTCCCATTTAATGCAGCTGACCAAATTGCAAGGAGCAAGCAAGTGGCCCTATTGGTCGCCGTAATGATTTCGATCGCCGCGTTTTTTCTTTCCGGGTGCGGAGCCGCGGTTCATTCCCTCGTCGACCCGTTGAAGGGAAACCAGCCCTATGATTCGGCCGAGGGGGATCAGCCCATGGATCTTCGCGAGGGTAAGCCGGTTTATATCTGGCCCGTCGCCTCTCCGGATGGAAAACGCATCGCATTTGTTTCGAGTCGCGACGGCAACACCGAGCTGTATGTGATGAACGCGGATGGATCGAACCCGGTGAACCTGACCCGGAACCGGGCCGAGGACGGCAACGGCAGCTATGCCTGGTCGCCGGACGGCGGCCGGATCGTCTTCTCTTCCCGTCGCAGCGGTCACTGGGAGATTTATACCGTCAAGCCCGACGGCCGGGATCTTCGGCGCGTGACGAATTTCCCGGCGCAGAATTATAACCCCGTCTGGTCCCCGGACGGCCAGTGGCTGGCTTTTGCGTCAAACCGCACCGGAACCTGGAAGATCTACCGCGTCCATCCGGACGGGACGGGCCTGCAGGCCCTGACGGCCAGTCCAAAGGACAATGACGCGCCGGTCTATTCCCCGGATGGCAATTTTCTGGCCTTCATCTCGAATCGAAACGGAAGCTGGGACATCTTTCGCATCCCCTCCAACGGCGGCGAGACCGTGGTCCTGGCCGATTACCCTTCGGATGAAGATCACCCGCGCTGGTCCTCCGATGGACAACGAATCATTTTTGAATCGAATAAGGACGGCCACTGGGATGTCTACACGATGCGATCGGACGGGACGGATCTCATTCAACTGACGCTGACGCCGGCGGCGGAGTCCAGCCCGGTCTACTCTCCGGACATGAGACACGTGGCGTTCGCCTCCTACCGAGACGGGAATCCGGAAATCTATGTCATGAACTCGGACGGTTCCGGTCAAACCCGGTTGACGTTTAACCCCGCGAACGATATCTGCCCTTATTGGTCTCCGGACGGGACAAAGATTTACTTCTCGTCGAACCGCGGAGGACACGATGAGATTTATGCGATCCGGATGGCGGATTATCAGGAGATCGCCGTCAGCGCCCCCTCCAATGAGGAAGGCGCTCACGGCATGGGCGGCTATTTTGAAGAGCATCCCACCTGGTCGAAAGACGGCCGTCAGATCCTGTTTGCGGCCGGCCGCGACCGAAGCCGAGAATGGTATCGGATGGACCTTGAGGCCGGCCGGGTTGAGCGCGCGGATGCCGGCGAGTTCGGTGAGCGGATGCACGGCCATGCCGCCAGAAATCATGGGGCGGAGATGCCGCCGGATGCGGTTCTGTCCCATGATGGAAACTGGATTGCGTTTGAATCCAACCGCGACGGCAATTGGGAAATCTATCTCTCGGCCCCCGATGGTTCGGACCCTGTGCGGTTGACGACGGCCCCCGGGGCGGACATTCAGCCGGCCTGGTCTCCGGACGACCGCCGGATTGCGTTTACCTCGCACCGCGACGGGGGTTCGGCCATTTACGTGATGGACCGGGACGGTCGAAACGAGAAACCCGTCGTACAATATCCTTCCGCACGGCTGCCGGTCTGGTCGCCGGACGGGGAGAGCCTCTATTTTGTCTCCGAACGGAACGGGCATGACGAATTGTACCGGAAGAGTCTGGTCACGGGAGAAGCGGTTTCATTGACGCCGTCGGGCACGAAAATCGGCACGCAGATCTGGCATCCGACCATCAGCCCGGACGGCCGGTGGCTGGCTTATGTGACGAACGCGACGGGTGAATACCGGGTCTGGATCTCCGACTCAAGCGGCGCCAGGCGGCGTCTGCTGACGAAGGCGATCGAGGTGCGTCCATGACAGGGAGGCTTCGGATTCCCATCGCCGTCGTTCTTGCCATGCTGGTCCTTTGGGGCTGCGGCGGAGGGGTTCCCAACGTGCGGATCGACAAGGGCTATCCCGATTTCCGGTTGGCCCGCGCCATCATGGGAGAGCACCCCCCCATGCGACTGGCCGTATGGGGACGAACCGGTTATGCCATTCCGGAGGACTTGAATGAGGTCTTCGTTTTGGATCTGGAGGGGCGTCGGATCCGGAAGCGCATTGCGGTCGGAACCAATCCGATGGGAATCGTCGTGACACCCGACGGCCGGTTCACGCTGGTGACGAATCACCACTCGGGGGAACTGTCGATCATCGAGAATAGTCGGGGCGAGGTATCGAGAACCCTGGATCTGGGCCGTAACCCTTGCGGCATCGCGCTCTCTCCGGAGGGTTCCCGGGTTTATATCACCCATCACGGCGGCAACAGCGTTTCAGTCCTGTCGATCCCCTCGTTTGAGAGAATTGCCCAAATCGAGGTTGGGACAGGTCCGATGGCCGCGGCCGTGACGCCCGATGGACGGCATGTTTTGGTCGTCAACGAGGCCTCGAACGATGTTTCGGTCGTGGAGACGGAGGGATGGAAGACCGTATCCACCATCCCGGCGGGCCGTTCCCCCAAAGGCGTGGCGATTTCTCCCGATGGTCAATGGGCCTATGTGGCGAACAGCGGGTCCGATTCTCTCACCGTGATCGATGTGCGACGATGGTCGGTGGTGCGAACGATTCCTTTGAAGGAGAGTCCGGCTCATGTGGACATCGCGCCCTACGGTCCGGCTCAGTATCGTTTGGTGGTTTGGTAGTGTAAGGGAAGGTTCGGTTCGCGGGTCCCGGCCTGAGGGTTGTTCAAGAGGAGGATGACGAATGAAGATGGGGCGACAGTTCTTTGGGGGCGTGATCGGAGCCATGGTTTTTTTAGGAGTGATCGGCTGCAGTCAGGTTATGACGCCGCCCGCCAGGACGACTGCGGAAATCTCCGCCCAGGACAGCCCGGATCGGAATTTCAAGCTGTTTTTCATCTCATACCGGGACGGCACCCGCGAGCTGTACATGATGGAGCCGGACGGAAGCCATCAGACCCGGTTGACCCGGAACATGGGCCAGGTGGATTATGCCGTGGCTTCCCCGGATGAAAAGCGGGCGGTCTACGTGACGGACGGCGATGGAAACCGCGAGATCTACCGGATCAATACAGACGGTTCGAACCGGGTGCGGCTCACGAACAACCACGCGGACGATTATGCGCCCCGATGGTCGCCGGATGGGAAGCGGATCGTCTTTATCTCGGAGCGGGACGGCAACGGCGAGGTTTACATCATGAATGATGACGGGACGAACCAGACCCGTCTGACCCATACCGCGGGGATGGAGGATGATCCGCAGTGGCTGCCTCATGGAAACAAGATCGCCTTTACCTCCAATCGGGACGGCAATGAAGAGATTTACGTGATGAACTCGGACGGCTCCGACCAACGGAACCTGACCCACAATCGCGCGGAGGACTGGAATCCGTTCTGGTCGCCGGACGGGACCCGGATCGGATTCGTCTCGACCCGCGACGGCAACCGCGAGATTTATGCGATGAATGCCGACGGCTCCAATCCGACGAACCTGACGCGCAATCCGGCCGATGATGGGAGCGGGATGTTTACCTGGTCCTCGGACGGCAAGATGCTGCCGTTCGTGACGAACCGCAATGGACGGCGCGAGATCTTTATCATGAACGCGGACGGTTCGAATCCGCGGAACCTGACCAACACACCCGACGCGGATGAAGACGACCCGGTCTGGCTTCCGGACGGCCGCATCCTGTTCCTGACGAACCGGGATGGGAACTGGGAACTGTATACCATGAACCGGGACGGTTCCGGGGTGACCAATCTGACCAATAATCCGGCCGACGACACGCGGGGAATCCGGCTGAGTCCAGGTCCGAAATCATAGGGTGGAGGGTGTTATGAAAAAAATGCGCGTGTGGGGCGGGATCGCGATCATCGCCGGTCTGTTCATCTCGGCCTGCGGGGGGCAGCCGTTCGGGATGAGCGGAATCCTGGGGGGGCCGGCCAAGCCCAAGATCATCATCCCACGAGAGACCAAGGACTATAAGATCTACTTCTCATCCAATCGCACCGGTGGCCGGGAGCTGTTCCGGATGGATCCGGACGGCGAACACCAGATCCGGTTGACGAACAGCAACGGGTCCAAATATTTTGCCGTCGTGACGCTGGACGGCAGCCGGGTCGTCTATGTGAACAACGATCAGGGAAAGCGGGACATCTATTCGATGGCGGCGGATGGGACCGATCAGCGGCGGTTGACCCGCACCGGAACGGATGAATTCCCCCGATGGTCTCCCGACAAGAAAAAAATCATCTTCGTCTCGGCGCGGGACGGGAACCGCGAGGTTTACATCATGAACGCCGACGGTTCCGATCAAACCCGGATGACCCGGTCGGAAAACGAGCAGTCGGACGCCAAATGGTCGCCGGATGGGACCCGGATCGCCTTCACATCGACGAGCGCGAACGGGGATGAAGATATCTATCTCATGAACGCCGACGGCACCGGCCAGCGGAATCTTACGAACATCCCCGGTCTGGACTGGAATCCGTTCTGGTCGCCGGACGGGACGCGGATTGGATTCGTCTCGACCCGCGACGGCAACCGGGAGATTTATGCGATGAACCCCGACGGTTCCCATCCGACGAACCTGACGCGCAACCCGGCGGACGACGGGAGCGGGATGTTTACCTGGTCGATGGACGGACGGTTGCTTCCGTTTGTGACGGTACGCGACGGCAACCGGGAGATCTATATCATGAATTCAGACGGATCGAATCCCCGAAACCTGACCCATACGCCCAAGGCCGAAGAGGATGATCCGGTCTGGCTTCCGGACGGCCGCATCCTGTTCGTCACCAACCGCGACGGGAACTGGGAGCTGTATGCGATGAACCGGGACGGTTCGGGGACGGTCAACCTGACCCATAATCCGGCCGACGATATGCGCAGTCTGGTGACCTATAACGAAAGCGGGCTGGACCGGAAGAATTAATTTGGAAGAACAGGATGGCTCAAATGAAATGGTTTGCTAATCCCTCGCAACTCCGGTTTCCCGTCTTGGCGGCTACGGCCTTCATCGTCGCTTCCATGGGAGTTGCTCTTCGGGCCGAGCCTCCCGCGGACATGCGGCCGCCTTCTCCAAAGACTCCGGAGAGTGCCCAACCCTTTTCATCCCCCGCCGGTTTTAATCCCAACCACCGCATCACGGATGCGGGCCGCCGGTCCTACTGGGCGCACACCTTTTCTTCCGGGGCGCACAGTGTGGCGGTGCATGGAGGGGACGTCTACGCGGTTTGGTACGATGTTCGAAACGGGGATTCCGATGCTTTTTTCGCCAAGAGCGCCGATGGGGGGATGACCTTCGGCCCGAATGTTCGGGTGAATGACGACACGGGCAAGGCCAGGCAGTACAAACCCAGTCTCGGGCTGGACGCCGCCGGCGGGATCTATATTATCTGGCGGGATGATCGGAGGGGCCATGCCGACATCTTTTTTGCCCGGAGCGGGGACGGGGGAAAGACCTTCAGCAAAAACCGTCTGCTCAACGACGACACCGGCTGGGCCTATCAGGGCAATCCGGCCATCGGGGTCTCTCCCGAAGGGAACGTCTACGCGGCCTGGTCGGACGATCGCAACGGCCAGGGGGACATTTACTTTACGGCCAGCCGCGATCGGGGAAGAACCTTTGATCGAAACCTCCGCTTGAATGACGATGCGGGTCGTTCCGTTCAGTCGCACCCCACCGTGGGCGCCGGCGCGGGCGGTCTGGTCGTCGTGGCCTGGGAGGATTTTCGCAACGGCCGTTCCGAGGTATACTTAAGCAGAAGCACGGACGGCGGGAAAACGTTTGAGCCCAATCGGAGAGTGGTCTCCGGGGCGGATGGAACGGTCCGGGTCTCTCCCAGCATCGCGGTCGCGCCGAACGGCCGGGTCGCCCTCGCCTGGTCCCAGTTCAAGCCTCAATCAGTGCAGCTGGATCCTCCCGATGCCGCCAAAGGTGAAACGCTCTGGTGGGAGAAGGTCCGGCAGGGGGACGCGGACATTTATTTGGCCGTCAGCACCGACGGCGGAGCCCATTTCGGTCCGCCGGTGCAGGTGAACGATGATTCTTCCGGGAAGGCCCAGGCGTTTCCCTCGGTGGCGATGGACGATTCGGGTGGGGTTTATCTCGCCTGGGAGGATTTTCGGGAGGGTCAGCCGAACATTTATTATTCGGCCATGCCCCATCCCGAGAGCACGGTGGGTTTCGTTCCCAATCAAAAAGTGAATGAAGATACCGGCCCGGCCCGGCGGTCCCATCCCAGTCTGGCGGTCGATACGAACGGCAGGCCCTACTTTCTCTGGACGGACGGCCGCGGCAATCCGTTTGCATCCTCTCCGGGGGCGGATGACGGTACGGAGGAAGAAGGCAATGATGTCTTCTTTACCACGACCCGGTGAGTGAGACGGCCCAATCACGAGAGGCTCGTTCCATGGAACGTGAGAACAAACCCTATCGCCTTTCCGGCTTGATCGGTCTGCTTCTTTTAGCGGGTTGCGGCTTTAGTTCGCAGTCGTCCCCGCAAACCGAGGGGGGTGGCCTAACCAGCAAAAGCTGGTCGGCGCCTTCGACGACCCAGTTGGATGCGGGGCAGGGGTTTGTGGTGGATCAGAAAGTGGCCGTGGAGCCGGACGGGGGTGGAACGGCCATCGCGGTCTGGATTGAGCAGTCGGATCTCGACCCGTTTGATACACTGCCCGCGATCTATCATCTTTATGCCCGCCAATACCACACCGCGGCCGGCATTTGCGGCAGTGCGTGCTGGGAGCCGGCCACGCTGATCGATACGGGGAGTCTTCAGTTTCCGGTCTGGGTACCGCAGATCGCGATGGATGATAACGGGGATGCGATCGCAGTCTGGCAACAGGGAGATGGAACGGCCTCGCGTGTGTACGCGCGTCGTTTCAGCGGGGGGACCTGGGCCGTTTCAGCGGATCTTCTGGACAGCGGGGGCGGTGCGGCCTCTCCGAGTATCGCGGTGGAACCCGATGGGGGCGGGACCGCGATGGTGACGTATGAGCGGTTTGACAGCACACGGTCTCAGTGGCGGGTGTATGCAAAGCGTCGGACGGGAGGTATTGGAGTAGGCGGCGTTTGGGGATCTGAGACGGACATTGGTGCGGGCACGATCTGCTGCTCGGTGATGCCGGTTGACTTTAACGATTCTGAAAATCAAGATTTAGGGCAGTGGACCTCCATCGCCGTGGACAGCGGGGGGGCCATTCATATCAGTTATTATGACACGCGGGATGTGAACACGAACAATGGAGCGCTGCGGTATGTCACCAGCGGGAGCCCACCGGTGGTGGTGGATGCCCCTGCCGGCGGTAACGTCGGTCAGTACACGAGCATTGCGGTGAGTTCGACGGGTGTCGTTCATATCAGCTACTATGATCAGACAAATGCAGCGCTGAAGTACGCCACCTGCAGCGCGACCTGTACGAACCCTGCCAACTGGACCGCGATCACGGTGGACAAGCCCGCCAACAATGTCGGTCAGTACACGAGCATTGCGGTGAGCTCGACGGGGGTGCTGCACATCAGCTACTGGGATTCCAATGCCCAAGATCTCAAATATGCGACCTGTAGCGCGACCTGCACCAATCCGGCGAACTGGACCAAGATCGCCGTGGATACCACGGGTAACGTCGGTCAGTACACCGGCATTGCGGTGAGCTCCACGGGTGTCGTTCATATCAGCTACTACGATCAGACAAATGTAGCGCTGAAGTATGCGACCTGTACCAGCGGCTGCACTGTGGTGGCCAACTGGAGCATGGTCACAGCGGACAAGGCGGCCGGTTCAACTCAGACTTTGGGCGATTACACCAGCATTGCGGTGGATGGGGATGGGACGCCGCACATCAGCTATCATGCCGACTACAAGGCCCAGGATAAGGATATATTTGGTCTGAGGTATGCGACCTTCATCATCGGGAAGCAGTCGCACGGTCCACAGGTCGTGATGGACAATAGCGGCGATGCCATGGCGACCTTTATTCAATCAGTGCAGGGAATCTGCTACGGAATCCAGGTTGGAAATAACGATAATCTGACCCAGCCCGGTGAAACGACTCCTGCTGGGCAGCAGGGCAGGGAGACCATCATCCCTTTGCCGACGGCGCGTTGTGGGGATGATCGGCTGATCGCGAACCGATTTGAGGCCTCCACGGCGAGCTGGCAGAGTCCGGGGCCCAGCGACATCACCCCTCAAGTCACGCTCGCCAGTGGGCTGGCCGACTGCTTCAATCAGAACATGGATGGGTCTCAAGGACAGGGCCTTGATGTCGCGATCAATGCCTTCTCAAGCGCCTGCGTGGATGTAAGTGAAGTGCGGCTGGTCATGGATCGGACGGGGGTGGCCTTTGTAGCATTTAAGACAGTTGAACTCAACTGGGCCGAGCAGACCTTCGATTCCGGTGGATCGGATCAGCAAAACATCGGACAGAATTGCCGCCAAAACAATCAATGCGACAGCAATACCACCTTCAATCATGAGGAGATTCATATCAATGCGCGGCAGTTTTCGACTCCTGCTACTGCGGCGAACTGTGACTCAACGGCTGGAGGTAACGGGAAGTTTCCGAGCAAATGCTGGAGTCCGAATAAACTTCTGGCCCGATGGTTCTTTTATGCAAGTAGAGATGAAGCCAACCCCTCTAATACCACCCCGATCATCGCCCAGAACTGCGGGTCGGGGAATAATTTCACGAATGCCGAGGATGCGTCCAACCCCGGTGCGTTCATTATGAACTGCAACTTCAGCGGAATAAACCTATCGGTCGAGCCGGATGGGGGAGGGACGGCGTTTATAACGGCCGAGCGGTACTCCAGCCCGACGTCCAGTGCGGCCAATGCGGTTTCGGATATCGTGGCCTTCCGGTTTGACGGTACCTTATGGAACCGCTGGACGGGTACGGCCTTCAGCCGGGTGGAGGATTCGGGGACTGCAAGCGGAGGGGGCGGTAACAATCTGCAGGATAACTCGAAGTCGTGGACGGCCAATGAGTGGGCAGGGGGACTCGTCCTGATCACCGGGGGAACCGGGGCGGGTCAACTGCGGGAGGTTTCCTCCAATAGCAACAACCAGCTGACGACAGCTACGCGATGGGTTAACAATCTCCAGCCTGCCAATGGCTCCACGTACCAGGTCTTGAGTGGTTATGATCCGGACACCTTGGGGCCGATCGATACGGGGAGCCCGAATGCCTTCGACCCGAAGGTCGGGATGGATAATGCAGGCAATGCCGTAACCGTCTGGACTCAGAAGGACGGCACGGGAAAGTGGCGGATCTACAGCCAGTGCTACGCTAATTCGATTGCTGCGCCTAATACCTGTGGCGCGGTGGCTACAGGTTGGCAGACGGTTCAGATCATTGATGGGAACGTGAATGGACATGATCATTATTTCAGTCCCGCGTTAGACATGGCGAATCCGGGTGGGGCCGGAACCAGCGCCTGGGTGCTGTTTGACGGGTTCACATGGTCGACTGTCACGAACCGTCTGTATGGCACTCAGGGGCCGTGAGGAAGTCAATGAGGAGGGAACAGCATGTTTACTCAAAAAATAGTTAGGGTCATTCGATGCGCTTTGGGACTACCCGTGGTGATGATCCTATCCGCTTGCAGCCTTCCGGCGGTGGACATGGCCGGGGCCAAGAACCCTTCGATTGACTTGAAACGGTTGCACCGCGCCGTGATTGATGATCAATACGTGGGCGCTTATCCATCCATTGTGGCCGCCGAGGGACAGCTTTTCGTCAGTTATTACGTGGCCCGGTATGGGGAAGACTGGGGTGGATTAAAGTATGCTCACCAAGCGAACGGCGTCTGGTCGACGGTTTATGTGGATGTTCCGGTCAACGGGGATGTCGGGCGGAACACGTCGCTCGCGCGGGATTCAAAGGGGAACATCCATATCAGTTATTGGGATGTGACGCGGGGCGGTGTCAAGTATGCGGTCTACCAAAATGGATCCTGGGAGATCTCAACGGTGGATCAGCCGGGTCATCACGGCCGCGGGACGTCCTTGGCGATTGACTCGCGCGACCGCGTTTACATTGCATACTATGGGGAGGGAGCGATCCATTTGGCGGAGCGTACTCCCGAAGGATGGAAACTCAGTCGGATCGCGGAGGTGGGGGAGGTCCATATGTATCCATCCCTCGTCATCGACTCGGCGGACCATCTGCATCTGGTGTTTTTCGACCGCTTAACCGGGCGGGTCAACTACGCGGTGCAGATGCTGGACGGCTGGCGGGTCCAGACGGTGGCCTCGGTGGGAGAAGACGGCAAGCCGGCACCCAAGTTGGTCCTGGATCACGCCGGACGGCCCCACGTCATCTTCTACGATACTCATCACGGCGAGCTGAAATACGCAACGCAAAAAGGTTCGGCCTGGGGGATCGAAGTGATCGATCATATCGGCGATATCGGCTACGACCCGAATCTTAATCGTGAAGACAGTATCGGTTCAACCCCGTCCCTGCTGGTGGATGCAGAGGATAATCTCCATGTGAGCTACTATTATGGGACGGAGCACGATCTTCGGTACGGAGTGCGCCGCAACGGACAGTGGGCCACGACGGTCATTGATTCGGAGGGCGATGTCGGCCGCTACTCCACGCTGACCGTGGATTCTCAGAAAACCGTGCATATCGTCTATCGCGATTCTACCCATAACCAGTTGAAATACGCGAGTTTCTGAAGGGACAACGAAAAAGGAAATGAATGAAGAAGCAATGGATAAGGATCAATTTGCAGCATGGCGTGTGACGGCCTTGGCCGTCCTTCTGATCGTCGGGTCGGGATGCGGAAGCACCCTCCACCGTCTAGGAATGGCGCGTCCGATGCTTGGAGACCGTGACGGTGAGGAATACATCCGGAATTCCGGCCGGGATGCGGACGAGGCGCGCTGGAGCCGCATCGCTCACAGTCCTCTTCGTTTGGCCATCGCACCCGACAGCAAACAGATCTACGTTCTGAATACGGTCTCTTCGCAAGGAACGGTGATGCGGATTGATCTTGAAAGTCATCGGTTGCTCGGGACGGTGGTCGTGGGAAACACGCCGAATGCCATTGCGTTTACCAAAGACGGCCGGAAGGCCTATGTGGTCAATCACCTGTCGGACAGCATATCGGTGATGGATCTGGCCTCCCAGGCTGTGATCAAGACGATTCCGGTAGGGAGTAATCCGATCCGGATGGCCCTGACCCCCACGGAGGACTATCTTTACGTCAGCGATCATGGGGGCACCGATCTGTCGGTGATCGACACCCGCGCGGAGCGGGTGGTGGATCGGATTGACGTGGGAAAGCGGCCCTGCGGGATCGCGATCAGCGCCGATGGGCGGTATGCCTATGTGGTGAATCACGGCTATAAGGACATGGCGGTGGTGGACACCGCGAGCCGGACCGTGATTAAAAAGATCGAGGTGGGAATCGCCCCGATGGATGTGAAGCTCACCCCGGACGGCCGGTATGCCCTGGTGGCCAACGATGTTTCCGGTAGTGTGAGCGTGGTGGATCTTCAAACCCTTCAGGTTGTGAAAACGATTCCTTCCGGTGAAGGTCCAATGGATATCGTCATCTCGCCCGACGGGCTCCGCGCCTTTGTACTGAATCGCGAAGACCGCAGTCTGACGGTGATTGACATCGCAAACTTGAGTGTGGCCGACACACTGAACATCAACGGAATCCCCCGTTCCTTGACCCTGACGTCGGATGGCCGCCATCTCTATATTGCCCATGAGGGGCCAAAGGGTCTGACCGTGATCGAGACTTCCCCCTTGAGAGTGACGGACCAATGGGAGCTGCCCTCTTAGAGGGTGCGAGGGTGGGGTAGAAACATGACGGTCCGATCACGAAGAGCGTTCTGGCGCAACCCTCCCGTTCTCACCCGTTTTGGATTCCTACTCATGCTATTGGCCGGTTGTTTGAACACTCCCCATCAAGAGACGACCCCTGCCTCCCAAGCCGTCGGCAAGGTCAGAAAAGTGTTAAAGTCAGGAGGAGCCGTGACCGATCTGGCGACCGATCTGAACGCCCCCGCGGGCATCGTGCTGGACAGCGGGGGAAACGTGTATTTCGCTGAGGCCGGCGCCGGGAACATTAAAACCGTTCCTCAAGCCGGTGGAACCGTGGCCGTTATCGCGGGCAATCGGACCGGGCCGTACGACCTTCTCATCGATGAAGGGGCAAATTTCAAGGTATTATATTTTGTGGAGTTTGATCCGGCCACCGGGAAGGTCGGAAAGGTCTGTCTCAGCGGGTGCGGAAGCGGTCTGCCGGGCGATGTGGATTCATTGGTAATAAACCAACCCGGTCCGGTATCGCTGACGCAGGACGGCAGCAATGTTTATTATGTCGATCGAGAAGGGAGGCAGGTTCTCCAGGTGAGCAAAAATACCAGCGCGCCTCAAACTCCAATCCCGCTTGCCACGTCGAGCGATGCGGCCGGGCCCCAGGACATCGTCTGGGTCGGTACGACCCTCTATTTTACCGACGCCGATACGACCGGCGCAGGTGCCTTGCGGTGCGTGTCGACAAACGGTGGCGTGGTGACCACGATCGTGGATGGGTTGAAGCAGCCGGGAGCCCTTGAGACCGACGGCCTCGACCTTTATTTTACCGAGGTCGCGCCGGGGACATCGACCGGAACGATCAAGAGGGTGGCTGCGAATTGTCTGAGCAATCAAAGCACGACACCACTGGCTGACAGCCTGGGTGAGCCCCGCGGCATCGCGATTGACACCAATGGAGATGTTTATTACACTGAGTGGGCGGCCGGCAGGGTTGGGAGGGTTACGGGTGGGGTTCAGACCACACTGGTCAGCGGCCTGAACCACCCGTTCCGGCTCATCATCGACGGCGCCTCGATCTATTTTACCGAGACGGACACGGTTTTCTAAAGCAGGTGCAAGCCTATGAAACGGTTTCTGTGCAGCCTGACCGCTCTTCTCTTGTGGGGATGCACTCATTACTTTTCGGCCCCAGAGATTCCATCCGGCCCTCCAGAGCTTTTGATCCAGGCTGGACACTCTGCGGCCGTGACCGCGCTGGCGATCAGTCCGGACGGGCGTTGGTTGGCCAGCGGAGGCAAAGATAACGTGGCGAAGCTCTGGGAGATCAGGTCCGGCCGTCTCGTGCGAACACTGGAGGGTCACACGAATTGGGTCATAGCCGTTGCTTTCACGGCAAACGGGCGTCAGCTTGCTACCGCCAGTCGTGATGGAGCGGTAAGTCTTTGGGAGGTTAAGACCGGCAAGCGTCTTGCGGGATTTGAAGGAGATCCTGACCCGGCGTCGGTCGTTTTGAGTCCGGATGCACGGTGGGCATTTATGATCAGCCGTGAAGGGGCGGTTAAGATGTTAGAGATTGGAACCGGACAGATCACGTTATTGCAACCGGGGGCTGATGAAGAGGATTCGATTGTGACGTCGATGGCGATCAGTGCGAATGCCCACTGGGTAGCCGTGGGTTATCGGAATGGCCGGGTCCAGATGATCGAGAATGGCGGCGACCATGTAGTCAGACGAGTGGAATCGAATTCGGCCGCGGTGACGGCCGTCGCGATTTCGGAGGACGGTCGATGGATTGCGGCCGGCGTTCGGACAGGAATGGTTCAGGTTTGGGATGCCAGACAGGGCCAACCGCATCGCTCATTGGCCTATTCCCACCTTGTGACGGCCCTGGCCTTTGACCGGGCCGGGCGAACGTTGTTTGCGGCCTATCATGACGGCCCGATTCATTTATGGGATATTGCTCAAGGCCGTGTCCTCAAGACCCTTGAGGGTCATCAGGACGCCGTCGGCGTATTGACCCTTGGCCCTCGCGGAACGCTGCTGGCCAGCGGTGGGGAGGACCAATCGCTTGTACTCTGGGACACGACCTCCGGCCGGTTGACGCGGAAGCTCGGGACCAACGTTTCGTGGGCTTGGGCCGTGGCCTTCAGTCCAGACGGCCAGACGCTGGCGGTTGGAAACGGTGATCATACCATTCGGTTGTGGGATGTACGATCGGGGCGTCCAATACGATCCTTGTTAGGACATCAACAGATCGTCAGCTCCGTCGCCTTCAGTCCGGACGGGAAATCCCTGGCCTCGGCCAGTCGTGACAGGACGGTTCGGCTTTGGGACGCAGCCACGGGGCAGCCGATTCGAACACTGGAGGGACACAAGAATTGGGTTATGTCGGTGGTCTTCAGTCCGGACGGAAAATACCTGGCCTCGGGCGGCCGTGACATGACGGTTCGACTCTGGGAAGCGGCGACCGGTCGGTTAGTCCGGGAGCAGCAGGCGCATGGCGACTGGGTGGCGGCCGTCGCCTTCAGTCCGAATGGAAAGTATCTGGCCACGGCAGGGGGAGACAAGCTCGTCAGATTATGGGACCCGTTATCGGGAGAACGAATCCGGCAACTGGAAGGATCGGGAGGAGAGGTGTTGGCGCTGGCGTTTAGTCCGGACGGTCGCTATCTGGCCACCGGAGATACCCATAACCAGGGCCGGCTTTGGGAGGTGGAGTCGGGCCGCTTGGTCAAGACACTACAAGGACACACCCACTGGGTTATGGGCACGGCCTTCAGTCCGGATGGAAGCCTCCTGGCGACGGTGGGCGGTGATAGTGCTGTGAGGCTATGGGATATGACCTCGGATCGACCGCCTCAGGTTCTCCCCGGTCATGGAAGCTGGGTTTTGGGTGCGGCCTTCAGTCCGAACGGTCATTGGTTGGCCACCGGCAGTGCGGATGCGACGGTGAAGCTCTGGAATCTGAGTCGGAATTCTTGGGACATCAGTTTAGTCAGTCTCGCGGACGGCGAGTGGATCAGCTATACCCCGCAGGGCCACTTTGATGCCTCCTCGAAGGCGATCCAATCTCTCACTTGGAGAATGGGAGGGGAGGTCTACCCGGCCGAGCGCTACGAAGCCGAATTTCGGCAACCGGGGCAACGGATTCACGATCCGGAACCTTCTCCCTCGGAGGATAAACGATGATCGAGGGCTATTTTCCAAGAATCTTGGTCGCTCTGGTATTAGTCCCTGTTTTAACCGGTTGCTGGAAGTCCTCGCAGGATCAGGCCGCGGTGTCCTTCCCCATCAACGCCATGGCGATCGACCCAACAAGCTGCAGCTGCAGTCAGGGTGGAAATCCCATCCCCTGCCCCACCCAATCAGGAAATCCCGTTCCGGATCAAACCGCCTGTAATGTGGTGTATGCCGCTACGGAAGGAGGAGGGATCTTCAAGACGGAGGACGACGGAACCACTTGGCGCTTCTTGGGTGGGTTGACTGATGTCTATGTCAAAGCGCTGGCCGTGGATCCCCACCCCGATGCAGGAGCGCCGCGCTTATTGTATGTCGGGACCGAGGATGGAGGGGTCTTCCGTAGCTATGATGGCGGTCAAACCTGGACCCCTCAGATCGAGGCCCAACCCATCTCTTCGATCAGCAAGATTGTCGTGGATCCAAACACATGTACTGTGAACAATCCTCCTTGTAATGAAATCTATGCCGCAAGCCGGCGGGATGGGGTCTGGAAAAGTGTGAATAGGGGATCAAGCTGGACGAAAATGACCACGAATGGGCTGACCGCGACGGTTGTGAGCAGCCTGGCCCTGTCCCCAAAGGGGATATCCCCGACCAAGGTGTATGCCGGGACGGAGGGCGGTCATGTCTTTAAATATGATCCGATAACATCCGCCGCCTGGACGGAGGGAGCCACGGCCGCTACCCCGCTGCCGGAAGAGGTCATTTCCCTGGCGGTTCAGCCGCTCACTGGGATTCCTATCTATGCCGGCCTGAGCGGGGGGGAGAACGGGATCGGCGGCGGGGGCGTTTACCGGACGGATAATGATGGAATTTTCTGGGGCAGAGTCGATATCCCCGCGCCTCGTTCGGACAGTGTCTTTGTTCTGTCTTTTATCCTCCAACCGGACCCGTTTACCGGGCCCGATGTCGTCGTCTATGCCAGCGTGTTTGGACTTTCACAATGCCTGGGAACTTGTACGGCTTCCACCGACTGGCAGGCGATTGACGTGGGCCGTGATAAAGGCGTTACCGCTTTAGCGATCGATCCCTACGCCCACACCACGCTGTATGTCGGGACCTTGCTTGGCGAGCTTTTCCGCAGTACGGATCGCGGCGCCACCTGGACCAAGCTTGCGTTTGGATTCTGACCGTTTCTCTCACATGTGAGCCTCGCTCCAGTTCGCCCCGACCCCGATGTCCACCTTCAATGGGACGGAAAGCGGCATCGCTCCTTCCATCTCTTCCGCGACCAGTAGCGTCATCTCCTCAATCTCACTTTCGATCACCTCGAAAATCAACTCATCATGGATCTGTAGAAGCATCCGGGAGCGGCGTCCTTCGGCCTTCAGTCGGCGCGCGATAAGTATCATCGCCTTCTTGATCAGGTCGGCGGCGCTGCCCTGGATCGGCGTGTTGATCGCGGCGCGCTCGCCCAGCCCGCGTACGGCCGGGTTCGCGTTGGCCAATTCCGGAATCGGGCGGCGTCTTGAAAGGATCGTGGTGACGTAACCCCGCTCCTTCGCCTCGACGATCGTCTTTTCCATAAATTGCCGGACGCCGCTGTAGAGGTCCAGATACCGGTCGATATATTGTTTGGCCTCGGACTGCGTGATGCCCAGCGTGGAGGAGAGGCCGAAGGGGCTGATTCCGTAGATGATCCCGAAATTGACCGTCTTGGCGGTTCGCCGCATTTCAGGCGTAATCAAATCCGGGGCCAGGCCGAAGATCTGGACGGCCGTCGTCGTATGCACGTCCTCTCCCCGAAGAAAAGCCGACAGGAGATTTTTATCCTGAGAGAGATGGGCCAGGATCCGGAGCTCGACCTGGTTGTAATCGGCGGATAAAAGGCGGCATCCTTTCTCGGCGATAAAGGCCCGGCGGATGCGCCGGCCGAGTTCGTCCTTGATCGGAATATTCTGAAGGTTCGGCTCGCTGCTGGAGAGACGGCCGGTGGCCGTGACGGTCTGGTTCAGCGAGGTGTGAAGACGGTCGGTCGCCGGGTTGACCGAGCGGGGGAGCGCATCCACATAGGTCGATTTCAATTTTGTCAACTGCCGGTAGTTGAGAATCTCGGCCGGGAGCTGATGAAGCGGCGCCAGCTGTTGCAGCACCTCTTCATTGGTCGAGTAGCCCGTCTTTGTTTTCTTGGTCGGTTTCAGGCCGAGTTTGTCGAACAGGACTTCGGCCAGTTGTTTCGGAGAATTGAGATTGAACTCCATTCCGGCCAGGGACTGGATCGTCCGGACCATGACCGAGAGTTGAGACTCCAGCTCGGCCGAAAAACCCTTCAATGCCTCGACATCCAGTTTGATGCCGGCCTCCTCCATCCCGGCCAGAACCGGGACGAGAGGCATCTCGATCTCGTCGAACAGCCGGTCCAACGTCTGCTCATGAAGGAGCGGCATGAAGGCCGCATCCAGTTGCAGAACAGACGAGGCGCGCTCGCCCGCTGCCGAGGCCATTTGCTCGACGGGTATTTCACGCGTAAGCGGTGAGGGCATTTCGGGAAACCGGATTCCGAGCTGATCCAGCGCCGCGGTTTCCAGACCGTGGTCCCTCCGGTTGGGATTCAATAGATAGGACTCGATCATGGTGTCGGCCGTCGGTCCCTCGATCGAAAGGCCGATCTGCCGGCAGGTCAGGAAAACGGCCTTTAAGTCATGACCGACTTTACGCAGCGAGGAGTTCTGCAACAACGGTCGGAGATGCTCGAAGACGGTCCGGCTCTCCGGCATCGGCGGCGCGCCCGGGGTGTGATGGCCGATCGGGATATAATAGCCATGGTCCGGAACTGCGATCGAAATGCCAAGAATCGCGGAGCGATCCCGGCCAGGGGCCTGATGGGTGGCGGGCGCGCCGTCCGGAAGAGTCCAGAAGCAAAGTCCGACCGTTTTTGCGGGGGCAAGGGCGTGCGTCATCTCGCGCAGGGATTTTTCATCCGCCGCGATTTCAACCCGGCCCGTTCCGGCCGCAGCCGGCATCTCGATCCGTTTCAACAGGCTGCTGAATTCCAGCTCGCGGAGCAGCCCGGTCATCGCCTCCGTATCCGGTTCGGCCCGCCGGAACCGGTCGAGGTTCAGCTCGACCGGGCAGTCCCGCCGGATCAAGGCAAGTTGACGGCTCATCCGCGCCTGCTCGGCAAAAGCGCGGAGGGTCTCGCGGAGCTTGGGTTTGTCCAGATCCTCCAGACGGCCCAGAAGATTTTCGATCGTGCCGAAGCGGCGGATGAGATCGACGGCCGTTTTCTCTCCGATGCCCGGGACTCCGGGAATATTATCGATCGAATCGCCCATCAGGCCCATGATCTCGACGACCCGCTCCGGCTCGACGCCGAACCGTTCCCGAACCTCGTCCATCCGGTAGACCTTGTCCTTCATCGTGTCGTACACGTTCGTCTGCGGCGTGATGAGCTGGAGCATGTCTTTATCGCCGCTGACGATCGTGACGTCTAAGTTGCTCGCCTCTCCCTTCCGGGCCAGCGTGCCGATGAGGTCGTCCGCCTCAACCCCTTCCATCAGGAGGGCCGGAATGCGGAAGGCCTCGACCAGACGGTGAATGTACGGAATCTGAAGTCGCAGCGGGTCCGGCATTTCGGGTCGCTGGGCCTTATAGTCCTGGTATTCCGCATGCCGCAGGGTCGGTCCCTTAGCATCGAAGGCGATGGCGAGGTAGTCCGGACGATGGTCGCGGACGATCTTCAGCAGCATGGTCGTGAAGCCGTAGATCGCATTAGTCGGGAAGCCTTTGGAGGTCGAGAGATTACGGATCGCAAAGAAGGCCCGGTAGATGTATGAATGGCCGTCGATCAGAAAGAGACGGGGCCTCTTCGAGATTTGAGATTTGAGATTTGAGATTTGCAAAGACGCTCTCCGGGCAAGATCGGGCAGGTATGGCTATTATTTCACAAGAGCGAAGAACCGTTTTTTGAGCCGTTCATTAAGCTCGTGCATTTTCCGGTACTGGGTTGGATACCGTTTCTCGATCTTGTGGATAATATTTCTTGCCGTCACGCTTTCCTTTGAAAGAACCAAAAGACCGATCAGGATGAACAGGATGCCCTGAAGGACCGGCAGGAACAGCCCGACGATCCCCAGCAAGATAAAGAACCATCCAATCAAATAGATCGCTGTTTTTTTCGCAAAAGCCCTCATGGACGTCGCTTTTCCTTCGGCTCAAAACGGTCTTATCGTAGCATTCTTATGAAGGTGAATACAACAGGGTTGAAATTCCCCTGGGTTCCGGCGGCCGGATCGTGTAGAATGAAGCCCGGTCTCATGATGAAAGACGACGCAATCCATTCCATTGTCAGGACATTGAAACGGGAGATTCGGCAGTGGCCGATCCCCATCGTGGGCGTCGTGGCCGACCGGTCGAACGATCCGTACCAGGTCCTGATTTCCTGCCTGCTGAGTCTCCGCACCCAGGACAAAACCACCGCGGAGGCGACCGAGCGGCTCTTCCGCCTGGCGAAGACGCCGGCCGAAATGGTCCGGCTGTCTCCGAAAACGATACGGGAGGCGATCTATCCGGTCGGGTTTTATCGCACAAAGGCCCGCACCCTTATTTCAGTCAGCCGGGATCTCATTCAGCGGTTTGACTCCCTCGTTCCGGATGATCTGGATGAACTTCTGACCTTGAAAGGGGTCGGCCGAAAGACCGCGAACCTGGTCGTGACCCTGGGCTTTGGAAAGCACGGCATCTGCGTCGATACGCATGTCCACCGCATCAGCAACCGGCTGGGTTACGTGAAGACAAAGACGCCGGATGAAACCGAGACGGCCCTCCGCAAAAAACTCCCGAAGCGGTACTGGATCATCTTCAACGATCTTCTGGTGACCTTCGGCCAGAATCTCTGCAAACCCATCTCGCCCCACTGCAGCCGGTGTCCGATTTCAAAGTACTGCGATCGGGTCGGAGTCGGCCACAGTCGTTGACGCTATAATTACTCAGGAGGGTTTTTCCATGGAGGGCGGCAAGACGGCGATCGGGTCTTCGTGGAGGAGCTGTTTGTAACGGCGAAGAATTTTCTGCGTGTAACCCGGCGGCAGGCGTTCACCCCGGTCCATCCAGTCGGCCACGCGGGTCGGGCCGTAATTGTAGGCCGCAAGCGCCAGCCCCAGATCCCCGAACCGCTGATGAAGCAACGCGAGATATTGGACCCCGAGCTTGATATTGAGGTGCGGATCATAAAGCGCTTTGGCGCTGTGAAAGGGGGTCTGGCTGATCTCGGCCAGTTCCTGGCCCGTGATCGGATTGATCTGCATCAATCCGATCGCGCCTTTGCGGGAAACCGCCCGATTATAGAAAGAACTTTCGGTCAGGATGACCGAAACGATCAGTTCGGGATCATAGCCGTACCGGACACTCTCATGATAGATCAGATCCGAAAGACGCTCCACATCCTCCACGGATAAACCGGAATGAAACGCGCTGAGGATCTGGTGAATCCGTGCGATCCGCTTGAAGGCGGTCGGTTCATACAACGAAGTCCGCTTCGCATTGCGGATCTTGTCCGCGATGCCGGCATCGTTCCCGTTGGTCAGCCAGCCGGGAACGGCCTCCCCGGACGGTTGCAGAACCCGCGGGGTCGCTTGGTACGGGAATTGGACCGGATAAAGGGGCTGTGCGAAAATCCATCCCATCATCATAACGAGAGGAACCGTGATGATTAGAACCGTTATATGGAGACGATTCACCATCAAACCGGTCTTGAATCTGTGCATGATTTCGGTCATATTTTTGTTGTTCTCCTGTGAAACGGGGCGATGAACCCCCGGTACTGCAAACGAGGTCATGGGAACAAACCTCGATCGATCACCTAACACGAAAATAAAAACAGATATAGGATTAACAGGAAATGGAAACGGGAAAAGCCGGAAAGGAGAAAAGAATAAGTCCGATAAAACTGGTCCTAATGTACCACAGGTCGATGCGTTTTGTAAACAAAAAAATAAATTATTTTTAGCGGGCCGCGGATTTTTTTGGAAACAGTTCTTTATGTTTGATGAGATAGTAGACGATGACGACATTGAGGATCAGCACGGCCACCCGAATCACCGAAAGTCGAAAAACCACTTCGTAAATCTCCAACGGGATAAATAACCCGGTGGCCATCGCGGTCAGATATTCTGCCCAGCGTTTCCGTTTGTGAAGGCCGTAGGCTTCAATCAAGCTCAACCCTCCGTACAGGAACATTCCGATCGAGACCTCCACCAGCAGGGTGGTCTTCACCATTCCAACCTTGCCGAGCAGGAGATTGATGTAATATTTGTCCACGTCCAGGTTCAGATCCCTGGCCAGTTGCTTGGAGAGGTGGTCGAGGTCTTTGTTGATCAGGCTGAACAGACCGGCCGACAACAGCAGAAGGAGCAGGCCTTTGATGCACAGCTCCCAGATGATGACTTTTAGGAACCACTCCTGTTTCGCCATTCCGATGGAAAACCTTTCAGCATGGAAGGTCTATGAGGCGGGTGATAATATCAAGGCAGGGTTAGAAAAGGCAAGCAAAATGCGTTATGGAGTCATTTTAGTGGATCGTTCCGGATAGTGTGGAAAGTTTGCCGATGTAGTCCTCGATCAGTGCCTTGTGTTTTGCCGTAAGGTCCGTAAGCTTGATGCCCATGCCGGGAATGATGGTGCTGGTTCCTTTTTTGATGTCGTAGGTCCAGGTGACCTTTCCCTTGGCCTTGATCGTAATATTGAATTCGGGAAGAGTAAAAGTGAGATGGATCCGGGATTGAAGCGGGAGGGGATCTTCGGTCTGAATGAAGACGCCGCCCTTGCTTAAATTGGTGACATAGTTCGAAACGAACATTCCTTTGGTCGAGTAATCCACCTTGATTTTCACATCAAATCGACGATCCTTCCTGCGGTCGTCGCCGGACTTCGTCGGCATTTTATCCTCTCCATCGGTTTCAAGGAGGCTGAATCGTTTCAACGCCCAGAAGAATTTTTTTGTTCCAGTACAAGGAGGCGCCTTTTTTTTCGCAGCCCCCCGGTAAAGCCGCCGAGCCGTCCATCGGCGTTGATGACGCGATGGCAGGGAATGAAGACGGCGATCGGATTCTTTCCGCAAGCACCGCCCACCGCTCGGAAGCTGTTGGAATGCCCGATATCCCGCGCCACCGATCGATAACTGCGGGTATGTCCATGGGGAATGCGTTGGAGTGATCGCCAGACCTTTTGCTGGAACGGGGTGCCTTCCCGCAGGTCGATTTTAGCCTTGAACCGAACCGGGCGGCCGGAGAAATAAGCCCGCAGACCGGTCACTATGCCGGTGAAATGCCGGTCACGACGGGCGGCGGAGCAACCATGGTCCTTCTCGAGTTTTTTTCGAAAGGCCGATGGACCCGCCACATTCAGTGAAACGCGACAGAGGCCGCGCGGTGTTGCGGCGATTCCGATGGGTCCCACGGGGGAGGCAACGAGGGTGTAATAAATGACAGGATGGGAGGATTTTCGGCTGGCGTTGGCCGCTGGCACTGGTCGCATTCCTCTGCGGGTTCAGGTGGTGCGGGTCAACCAGGATTGATGCGCCTGATCTTTTCCGGCCACGATGTCGAAAAACAGTTTCTGGAGAAGCTTTGTTATTTCGCCCGGCTTGCCGGGACCGATGATGCGGCCGTCCACCTCTCGAATCGGGGTGATCTCGGCCGCCGTGCCGGTGAAAAAGGCCTCGTCCGCAATATAGATCTCATCCCGGCTGAACCGCTCCTGGGCCACGGGGATGCCTTTTTCCTGCGCGAGTTCGATAATGCTGTTCCGGGTAATCCCTTCCAAGATGGATCCCAGCGCCGTTGTTTTCAGCACTCCGTTCCGCACGATGAAGATGTTTTCGCCCGGCCCCTCGGCCACATAACCGTCCGTATCCAGGAGGATGGCCTCGTCGTAACCGGCTTCTTTGGCCTCTCGTTTGGCCCATTGCGAATTGGCATAATAGGCCGTGACCTTGGCGCGCGTCATGCTGATATTGACATGATGCCGCGTGTAGGACGAAACCTTGGCGCGGATGCCGTTTTTGATGCCGTCTTCTCCGAGGTAGGTGCCCCAGGGCCAGGCCGCGATCGCGACCTGGATCGGATTTTTCTGGACGTAGAGACCCATGTCGCCGTACCCGATAAAGACGATCGGCCGGATGTAACAGGCCTCGAGCCGATTGACTTTCACCGTTCCGACGATCGCCTCTTCGATCTCTTTGGGAGTAAAGGGGATCTTAAGCTGGACGATATGGGCCGAGTCAAACAGCCGTTCGACATGCTCCTTCAGCCGAAAGATCGCCGAGCCCTTCTCACCCTTATAACAGCGGAGGCCTTCAAAAACGCCGAGACCGTAATGGAGCGAATGGGTCAGGACATGGATATTGGCCTCTTTCCAGTCAACGAATCGGCCGTCCATCCAGATCTTGGAGGTTTCTTGAATCATGCGGAATCTCCGAGAATGGATTTTAATATAACAATCCGGCGGGGGTTTTGTCAATACGAGAAGGGTGTCATAGAATACTTGACAACCGTTGCTGCTTTATGTTATTAAACTCGTTCACATTTAACGGAGTCTTGTTATGTACGCGATTATTGAAACGGGCGGCAAGCAGTATCGGGTGGCCCCGGGAGAAACCGTCGAGGTTGAACTACTGGACGGCGCGGTCGGAGAGACCATTTCCATTTCCCGCGTTCTGATGGTCCAGGAAGAAAAGGGCGCGCGGATAGGAAATCCGGTCATTCCGGGAGCGGTTGTGAAGGCCGAGGTGGTGGCGCAGGGACGCCAGCGCAAGGTGATCGTTTTTAAAAAACAGAGACGCAAGAACTACCGACGGACCAAGGGCCATCGCCAGTCCTACACACGGCTTAAAATTACTGAAATCCATACAGCCTAAAAGGGGTTTGATTCATGGCACATAAAAAAGGACAAGGTTCTACCACAAACGGCCGGGACAGTCAGGCCAAGCGGCTGGGCGTCAAGGCCTTCGGCGGACAGGTCGTTCCGGCCGGAAGCATCCTGGTCCGGCAGCGGGGAACCCGGTTTCATCCGGGATTCAATGTCGGCACCGGAAGCGATCACACGCTCTTCGCCAAGATCACCGGCGTGGTCAAGTTTGAGAGTCGAGACGGGGATCGTAAAAAGATCAGCGTCTACCCGGTGCCGGAACCGGCCCGATAGGTTTTTAATCTCAAATCTCAAATTTGAAATTTGAGATTGTTTATGCCGCTTCGGACCCTCCCGATTCCAACCACCCTGAGCCCAGCACGGATCCTGTGTTTGTCGATCAAGTAAAAATATTCGTCAAGGCCGGGAACGGCGGAGACGGCTGCGTCGCCTTCCGACGGGAGAAGTACGTTCCCCGGGGCGGTCCCAACGGCGGCCATGGCGGGAACGGCGGGGATGTCGTCCTCCGGGCGACCGGTCAACTCCGAACCCTTCTGGATCTCCGATATCAGCAGCATTACCTTCTCCCGCATGCGCAGCACGGGGAGGGAAGTGATTGCCACGGCAAGAACAGCCCGCAGGTCGTGATTCCGGTGCCGTGCGGAACGATCGTCCGGGATGCCGAGACGAAGGAAGTGCTGGCCGACATGACGAAGGAGGGGCAGGAAATCATTATCGCCAAAGGGGGCCGGGGCGGACGGGGCAATTCGGCCTTCGCCACCTCCACGAATCGCGCGCCGCGCCGCGCCGAAAAGGGGCTTCCCGGCGAGGAGCGCTGGCTGCAGCTGGAACTCAAGCTCCTGGCGGATGTGGGACTGGTCGGTTTTCCCAATGCCGGAAAGTCCACGCTGATCTCGCGGATCTCGTCCGCGCGGCCCAAGATCGCCGACTATCCTTTCACGACGCTGAGCCCTCAGCTCGGCATGGTCGCCGGCGGCATCGAGGGCGGGTTCATCGTGGCGGACATTCCCGGCCTGATCGAAGGGGCCCATACCGGAAAGGGACTGGGGATCCAGTTTCTGAAGCATATCGAACGCAATGTTTTTCTCCTCTATTTGATCGACATCGGCGAAGCGGCCGAACAGGAACCGGTCCAATCCTTCGAAATTCTGCGCCGGGAGCTTTCGGCCTACAATCCGGAGTTGCTGGAAAAGCCGTTCGCGATCGCGGCGACCAAGAAGGACATCCAGGGCGACGGCGGCCGTCTCAAAACGCTTGCGGCCTACTGCCGGAAGAAAAAATTTGATTGCCTTCCCGTCTCGGCCGTAACCGGGGAGGGCATTCCCGACCTGGTCCGGTACTTGGGCGGCCGGGTTCAGGACGCCCGATCAAAAATTCCAACCGGCGGTCTGAAGCCGGCGGAGACAACCTGAAAACAACATGGATGCGAAACGGGACCAACCTCTTCGCGGTGTGAAACGACTCGTGGTGAAGATCGGCAGCAGCCTGATCGCTTCGCGGGATCACGGTCTGAACCATGCCCTTCTGGAGGCCCTGGCCCAGGAGATGGCCGATCTGAAGCGGCGGGGATATGAGATCGTGATCGTCTCATCCGGCGCGATCCTCTCCGGACTGGAAAAGCTCGGAATCAAGACCCGGCCGAAGAGTCTTCCAGTCAAACAGGCCGCCGCCGCGGTCGGTCAGAGCCGCTTGATCTGGGCGTATGAAAAGGCGTTTGAGGCCCATGGGTTGAAGGTGGCCCAGGTTCTTTTGACCCAGGACGATCTGGCGGACCGGAAACGGTTCCTCAATTCGCGCAACACGCTGACGACCTTGCTGGGGCTCGATGTGATTCCGGTGATCAACGAGAACGACACCGTCGTGGTGGAGGAGATCCGGTTCGTGGACAACGACAATCTCGCCGGCCTGGTGACCCATCTGATCGATGCGCAGCTTCTGGTGATCCTGTCGGATGTGGAGGGACTGTTTACGGACGATCCGCGGCGCCATCCCGAGGCGGTTCTGATCCCGGTCGTGACCAAAATCAATGCCGAGACGGAGCGGCTGGCGAAGGACACGGCAACTCCGGAGGGAATCGGCGGCATGCGCTCGAAGGTTCTGGCGGCGCGAACGGTGGCCGGTTACGGGGTGCCGACCGTCGTGGCCGGCGGCCGGAGGGCCGGGGTGTTGAGCAAGATACTGAAAGGGAATTCGATCGGGACCTTGTTTCTCCCCGAGGGCGGAAAACGGAACAGCCGGAAACAATGGATCGCATTCACCAGCCGGACCAAGGGCCGGTTGTGGCTGGATGCCGGCGCCGTCGAGGCGCTGGCAACGAAGGGAAAAAGCCTTCTGCCATCGGGAATCGTGCGGGTGGAGGGCCGCTTTGAGGCCGGCGATGCGGTGAGCTGCATGGATCCGCGGGGACGGGAAGCGGCGAAGGGATTGGTCAATTATTCCTCCGATGATCTGGCCAAGATCCGGGGCGCCAAGACGGGCGAGATCGCCGGGATTCTGGGACACAAGGATTACGATGAAGCGATTCATCGGGACAATCTCGTGATATTGTAATCGGGGAGACTATGGAGATCAAGACCTATGTGACCGAGAAGGCGAGTAACGCGAAGGCGGCGGCGCGGAAACTGGCCGTCCTTTCTTCTTCGATCAAGAATGCCGCGCTGATCCGAATGGCCGATGCGTTGGTCGCCCAGGCGCCGGCGCTCGTTTCGGCCAACGTAAAAGATCTGGACGAAGCCAAACGCCGGGGACTTTCAAAGGCGATGATCGACCGACTGACCCTCAACCCCAAACGTATCGGCGAAATGGCGGCCGGTCTTCGTGAAGTGGCCGCGCTTCCGGATCCGGTGGGGGAAGTGGTCCGGATGGTCCGTCGTCCGAACGGGATGCAGGTGGGACGCGTCCGTGTTCCGATCGGCGTGATCGGGATCGTGTACGAATCGCGGCCCAACGTCACGGCCGATGCCGCGAGCCTCTGTCTGAAAGCCGGCAACGCCGTCTTGCTCCGCGGCGGCTCCGAGGCAATTCATTCCAACGGGGCGATCGTCAAGGTGCTGTCCGAGGCCGGGGCCGCGGCCGGACTGCCCGAAGGAAGCGTCGCCTTTCTGGACAATCCCGATCGTCAGGCGGTGATGGAGATGCTGAAACTGGATGGGTTGATCGATCTGATCATCCCCCGCGGCGGGGAGGGCTTGATGAAGATGGTCACGGAGAACTCCCGCATTCCGGTCATCAAGCACGACAAGGGTCTCTGCCACACTTATGTGGACGATGGCGCGGATCTTGCGATGGCGCATGCAATCTGTTTCAACGCCAAGGTCCAGCGGCCGGGCACCTGCAATGCGATGGAGACATTGCTGGTCCATGAAAAAATCGCGGCGGCCTTGCTGCCCAAGATGGCCCATGCGTTTCAGAAGGCCGGGGTCGAGCTTCGCGGCTGTCCGAGAACCCGTGCGATCGTGGCCGGAATCAACGAAGCGAAGGAGGAGGACTGGACGACCGAATACCTCGATCTGATCCTTTCGGTCAAGGTGGTGAAAACGATGGACGAGGCGATGGAGCATATCGCCCGGTACGGCTCGCAGCATTCCGAGGCGATCATCACGCAGGATTACGCACGGTCCCGGCGGTTCTTAAACGAGGTGGACGCCTGCGCCGTGTTCGTGAATGCCTCGACGCGGCTGAACGACGGATACCAGTTTGGACTGGGCGCCGAGATCGGGATCTCGACCAGCCGCATCCATGCCCGCGGCCCGATGGGATTGGAAGAACTCACCACCACGAAGTACATCGTGCTCGGCGAAGGGCAGTTGCGGGAGTAATGAAACTCTCCGTTATCATCCCTGCTTACAATGAGGCTTCCACGATTGGGGAGGTCATTCAGCAAGTCCTCGCCGTGGATCTCCCGGAATTAGAAAAGGAAATCATCGTCGTGGACGATGGCTCTACCGATGGCACGGCCGAGGTTCTGAAACAAGCACAAGAGCAATCCGCTGACCTCCTAACGATCCATACCTCGCCCCGGAATTTTGGAAAGGGGATGGCGGTCCGGATAGGCCTTAAGTATACGACAGGCGATATTGTCCTCATCCAGGATGCCGATTTAGAATTGGACCCCAAGGAATATGTGAGTCTTTTTGAGCCGATTCAATCCGGGAAGGCACTGGTGGTCTACGGCTCGCGGTTTCTTGAGCCGGACAACCAAATCCCTTGGAAGAGCCGGCTTGCCCAACGTATTCTTTCCCCTCTCACTAGTTTCCTATACCGCTCGCATCTCACCGATGAAGCGACAGCCTACAAGGTCTTTAAAGCCGAAGCTTTAAAGGATATTGATCTCCGTTGTGTTGGCTTTGAGTTCTGCCCTGAGGTTACGGCCAAGCTTCTCAAGCGGGGCCATCGGATTGTAGAAGTGCCGATCTCCTATCGGCCTCGGACCAGGGCCGAAGGCAAAAAAATCCGCTATCTGCGGGATGGCCTGATGGCTATCTATACGCTGTTGAAATATCGGTTTGTCGATTAACTCATCATCTCGACCCAGCATGGGGTTAGCACATTTTATATTGGCTTGATATATCTGTTCGATGAGGACCAAGCAGGGGAACCTTCACCTGGCAGACAGAAATTAGTCGAAACGACCATATTTTTATCCCTCTCCCATCCTACCAACGGAAACGCTCCAAAAACTCCCCTTCAAATACAGATGAATGGTCAAAAACCTGTCCCGCAGCGATCTTCCGTAGCCTAAAGTAAGGCGGGTCTGAACGAGACGTCCATCACTGGACAACCGCTTGAAAGCGCCTGTGTTTTACACGGCCGATGGAAAGGTTCTTCAACACGGCATCCGTCCGGCATGAGGTTTGCTTTACACAACTTTACACACATGAGGAAAAGGTGGACTTGCCCTGATAAAGTGGACACCGAGTTAAGCCACATTCCCCATCTGTTCGAACTCCGTCGGTGTTTTGTACGCCAACGTTGAGTGCCGTCTCTGCCGGTTATAGAACACCTCGATGTAATCAAAGATCGCCGCCCGGGCTTCCTCCCGTGTGCTGTAGCGTTGGCGACGGATCAATTCCGTTTTTAGAGTACTGAAGAAACTCTCCACACAGGCGTTGTCATAGCAATTGCCTTTCCGGCTCATGCTGCAGATGATTCCATGCTCAGACAAGTTTCGCTGGAACCTCTCACCGGCATACTGGCTGCCCTGATCCGAGTGATGCAACAAGCCCTCGGCCGGACGCCGCCGCGACAAGGCCATGGTTAATGCGTCAATCGCCAATTGCTCCGTCATCCGGTTTCCCATCGCCCAACCGACAATCCCACGAGAATGAAGATCCATCTCCACCGCCAGGTACAACCAGCCTGAACCGGTCCACAGCGTCGTGATGTCCGCCGCCCAGACCGTGTTCGGTTGACTCACCGTAAACTGCTGAGCCAATAGATTCTCCGCGCCCAACCGACCATGGGTGGTGCCGGGGCTTCGCCGGTATCGTCGCCGCCGTAGTCCTTGGATCCTGTGCCGTCTCATCAATCGGGCCACCCGATGCCGACCGTAGGTTTCTCCCTGCTCCTGCAGCTCCACATGGACGCGGGGTGAGCCATAGGCCTGACGGCTCCGGGTATGAATCTCCCGGATCCGATCGATGAGCCTTCGGTCCTCAACGGCCCGGCGGCTCTCCGGGCGCTTCCGCCACGCATAATAGCCGCTTCGGGAAACCTCTAACACCCGACACATCGTTCCCACCCGAAACTCCCGCCGATTCTCATCGATGAACTCATATCTTACCCCGAATCCTTGGCAAAGTACGCCACGGCTTTTTTTAAAATGTCCCGCTCCTCCCGTAACCGGGCATTCTCCCGCTTCAACTGTTCCAGTTCCTCTTGCGCTCGGCCCTGATGCCCTTTTCCCGGAAACGGCTCGCGTGCGTCCCGTTGGACCTCATCGCGCCAGCGATATAACAAGTGTACGCTGATCCCTAACTCCCGCGCCACCTCCGTCACCGGCTTGCCGGATTCGTTCACCTGTCGTACCGCTTCTAACTTAAATTCCCGGCCGTAGCGCTTCCGATCTTTCCTTGTCATTCAACACCTCCTCGGGTATCATACAACTACCCTTTTTGAGGTGTCCACTAAATCAGGGGAAGTTCAAGGCGACGGTCTATGACAATGTACTCGATGGGGCGGTGTAATGATGAAGGCACCTAGTAATAAGGAAGAGGCGGAATATACAGACAGCAAACCTTGATTTTCCCGTAAGGGCCGAAGGGGATCAGGGTTTTTTATTTGAGGAAACTGCGTCAGCCATCATAACTTTTTAAACCAAGGAGGTCATTATGAGAAACATGGCCAATGCTCGAGTGGTCTTGTTCGCTTTTTTCATCCTTAACTTGTTATGTATTTCAGAAGCCACGGCTGCGTTTATAACAGATGTTAACGGGGATGGTTGGGACGACATGATCGTCGGGGCCTACGGGGCTGATCCCAGTGGTCGTTCCAGCGCAGGAAGCGCTTACGTCTACTCAGGAGCCGCTGGAATGCCTGGTGTCCGGCTCTACACGTTTAATGGTGCTGTTACAGGGGATTCGTTAGGCTATTCTGTTGCAATGGCCGGAGATGTAAACGGTGATGGAAAGGGAGATCTGATCGTGGGTGCTCCTTATGCCGACCCCGGTGGACGGGTCGATGCAGGAAGTGTCTTTGTTTATTCTGGAGCTACAGGGGCGCTTCTGTACCGATTTGATGGTCCGGCATCTAATGATCATTTTGGATTTTATGTCGCTGCAGGTGATGCGAATGGTGATGGGAAAAGCGATATAGTTGTTACAAATGGTCTTTGTAATTCGACTGGTAGTGTCTATGTGTTTTCTGGAGCTACAGGAGCACAGCTCTACAGGTTTACTCCGCCTTCAGGTGAGTCCTTCTGCCGTTCTGTTGCTGTTGCAGATGTTAATGGCGATGGGAAGGCGGACATCATTGTGGGAAACGATTGTGGATCCTGTGGCACATACGACATCATTGTCTATTCCGGCGCTACGGGAGCAATGCTATATGGAATCAATAACGGCTCAAGCGGTATTTATTCAGTTTCCGCTGGTGACTTTAACTGTGATGGGAAGGCCGATATCATTGCGGGAGCACCTTATACTACAGGGACGGTTTATATTTACAACGGCGCGACGGGCGCACTTATCCGTACGCACTCTGGAGGCGCTGCCAACGATTACTTTGGCTGGTCAGTGTCTAGTGCAGGAAATTTAGATGGACTGAACTGTTCGGATTATATTATTGGAGCCCCGTATGCTGATCCTAACGGAAATACGAATGCGGGAAGTGCTTATATTTATAATGGCTATACTGGATCACAAATAGCCAGGTTTGATGGGGCTGCTTCTGGCGATGCGTTTGGATGGTCGGTCTCCGGGGCGGGCATGATAAAGGCCAATTCCCCGCCAGTGCCCGGGGTGATTATTGGCGCACCTGAGGCGAGTCCTGGAGGCCGCATTGCTGCTGGGAGCGCTTACGCCTACGTTTATTATAATTCTAGATGGTATAACGATACTTATTACGGAGACGCCGCAGGAGATTATTTCGGTTATTCTGTCTCTGGTAAAAAATAAAATTAAGGAATAAGTTTATTTAAACAGGATGAACACGCTAACTTTGAGGATGAGATATGAAACGAGGGTGTGGGTTCTATATACTACATACAGTGATTTTGTTTCTCGGTTTGCTCCTCGGGCTAAGTGGATGTGGCAGTCTGGAGGGAAACGATGCAGTAGCCCTGAATGCACGTGAAGATGACATTACTGCAAAGAAACAAGATGAATCGCAAGATCAGTGGAACTTTTTTAGAACAACTGTCGAGCCCTCACAAGTCGGGATTGAAAACAGTGTCGCTCCTTCGATTCCGGAAATGCCGGTGAGTTCTGCTGAGGAGGTGGTGATTCGGGTATTTGACGGGGATGAGACACCGATAGTGGACTCTTATGGTGATCCTCTACCGGAAACGGTCATTGGTTCTATGAGTAAAGATGAAGGACTAATTCAAAGATTTGACCAAGACTTTATTAGCTCGGTTGATGCCAACGGTAATCCTCTGCCTGAAGTAGCGCTTGGTGGGTAATTCCCTTACTTGTGGATGGATTCAAGCGAGCGGCGGGCCTCGACAAAGTCAGGCTTTATCTCCAAGGCTTTTAAGAATTCTCCTTTGGCTTGAGCTATCTGTCCCTGCTGCTGGTAAGCTAGGCCAAAGTTGTAGTGGATGGCTGCATCTTCCGGCTTCAGTTGCAATGCTATCTGATATTCTTGGATGGCTTTTTCTAACCATCCCTTTAGTTGGTAGGCATTCCCAAGGTTAGTGTGGATCCTTTCATTGTCCGGTTTGACTCTTAGTGCCGCTTGGTATTGGCGGATAGCTTCATCTAATTGGCCCTCTGTTTGATAGACAAAGCCCAAAGCATAAGCCGCCTCAGGATACTCGGGATCGAGCTTTAGCGCGGTTTCGAACTCTTGAATGGCCATCTTCATTTTACCTTGTTCTTGATATGCGAGGCCGAGGTTGTAATGCATGGTTGTATCATCCGGTTTGCGTCTCAGTGCTGTTTCGTAGTACTGGATAGCCTCATCTAACCGACCTTGAGTATGATACATAAGGCCCAAGGCATAAGTGGCTTCTGGATAGCCATGGCTGATCCTCGATGCCGTTTGGAACTCCTCCATGGCCTTCTCGATCATCCCCTGCGTTTGATAGACTAAGCCAAGGTTATAGTGGATGCTTGGATCACCAGGTTCAAGGCTCAATGCCATTTTGTACTCCGCAATTGCTTCCTTTAGCTGTCCTTGTAGCTGATAGGCATTCCCAAGGTTTCTCCGGGCACCGGCATAATTTGGGTTTATCCTTAATGTCACCTGGAATTCCTGGACAGCTTCCTCCAATCGTCTTTGATCCTTATAAGCAAAACCCAGGTTGTTGTGCCCTCTGGCCTTTGTAGTAGCTTTATGTACTACGTCTTCCCACAGGCTCACCTCATCTTTCCATATCCTGTTTCTCTGATAGGTGGCTGAAGAGAAAGAGATGAGAATTAAAAAAAAGAACAAGGCGACAGGTGTTGGGTGATAGATCAAGAAAAGGAGACCCTTTTGCTGGACTCGAGTTCTCAGGATCTCAAGCCCCCTGAAGGCTCCTGCGATACAGGACAGGAAAAAACCAACTGACGGCAGATAGACCCGATGCTCAAAGATCACATCACGAATGGGGATGATGGAGGACTCGATAGAGAAGGTCAGGAAGAACCAGAGAATGCCGAAGGCCGTAAGGCGTGAGGGGTGAGGAGGGAGGCGTGAGGGGAAGAGAAGATAAAGCGCAAGACCCAAAAGGATTGCCAGGAGCAGAAACGAGAAGAAGACCGAGGGATCTAGGAAAGAATGATAAACCGGGTAGTCATAATCCAGGTTTTGGTTGATCGGGAGCACCAACAACCGGAGATACGTTACAATCACCCGGAACTGGGTGAAAAGATAATCGCCACGGGAAATCTCGGTGGTCTCTTGGGCGAAGCCCCCTTCCGCCTCCCCCACCGCATCTATATGGGACAGGGGAATGATCAGAAGCGTTGCTAAGAAAGGAAGTAGAGTTACCCATTGTTTCTTTATCTGGGGTCGGAAGAAGACGGCCTCGATCATAAGAATCATCAATGGCAATGTAAAGCTGTTCTCCTTTGTCTTCATGGCGAGAATGGTAGATAACAAAGCCATCCCATACCAAAGAAATCGGTTTCTGGATTCGGGTTGTGCCAAGCGATAGGTGAGGTAGGCTACCACGGTCAGTAGATAAAACAAGGCGGCGAGGGAAGCGAAGCGCTGGATGATATAGGTGACGGCCTGGGTCTGGAGGGGATGGGCGATGAACAGCAGGGCCGTAGCTAGGGCAACGAACGGGACGTAGGGGCGCAATTCATTGCGCCCGTGATCCGTGGGGGCAGGCCCAAGGGTTTCCCCGGAGATAGGGATTTTGAAAAGCAGCAAGACCAGGGTATAAACCAGAAAACCATTGGTAATATGAATCAGCAGATTAACCAGATGATAGCCGAAGACATGAAGACCGCCGAAGTGATAATTAAGGGCAAAGGATAAGAAGCCTACATAGCGGCTGCCGGAGAGATCAAGGAAGTTTGAAAGATACTTGATCCGAGGGTTTTCAACGATGTTTTGGATATCATCGAAGTGAAAGGGAACCGAGAAGGTGTTGGAGTAGATCAAGGTGGCCAAGAGAGATGCAAGGAGCAATGCGACAGGGGGGCGCGTCCAGAGGTTTGGAGGGATCGATGTTGTTTGGAATGCGTCCGCCTTCTCTGCTACCTGCTCTTTTCTCTGGCTCGCCTTGCCCATGGGTCAGTACTATATCAGACGCTGTCTTGGATGAAAAGCTCCATTTGACCCCCGATAGTTGAACGGGCTATACTGCGCCCACGATGAAAATTGGAATCTTCGGCGGGACGTTCAATCCGATTCACCAGGGCCATCTGGCCATTGCGGAGGAGGTTTTAAAATCGGTCGGTCTGGACTGGGTCCTTCTGATTCCGGCCGGGCGGCCGCCCCACAAAAAAGAGCGGAAGGTTCTTCCGGCGAAGCACCGCATGGAAATGGCGCGGCTGGCCGTTCAGGGTCATAAGAAAATCGAGGCGTCGGACCTGGAGATCGCCCGCGGGGGAAAGTCCTACACGATCGAAACGGTCAAGGCCCTGGAGCGGAATTATCCGAAAGGGACCGAGTTTTACCTGATCCTGGGGCTGGACGCCTTTCTGGAGTTCCCGACCTGGCGCTCGCCGAAGGAACTGACGACGCGGTGCCATATTGTCGTGGTCTCCCGTCCCGGCTACCGTTTCTCGGACCTGTCCCGGCTGGATTTTCCCGGCCGGCCGGATCCCGAGCGGCTCAACGAACTGGATGCGGGCCGTCGGGTCCGGCTCGATCTTCCCCTGGCTGCCGTCGGGCACGGTCTGTCGGCAGGCAACCGCCTCATCCTGATCCGCGTCCCGGCCCACGATGTCTCGGCGACGCAGATCCGGGACCATCTTTCGGGCGGAAAACGCTTTAAAAACCTCTTGCCTCCCCTGGTCGAATCTTATATAATGAACCACAGTCTTTACAGACGCGTGAAGAGCTCATCCTGAAAAGAAATATTCCGGCATAACAACAGGAGTTTCAACGGTCGATTCGAAAGAGAAGAGTCTGCTGGCGGCCCAGGCCGCCTTGGATAAAAAAGCCTCCGACCTGGTCGTGTTCAAGGTCGGCGGACTGACGACGGTCGCGGATTATTTCATTATCTGCTCGGCGGAGTCCCACCGGCAGGTTCGCGCCATTCGGGATCACGTCGAGGCGACGCTTTCGAAACACGGCTGCCGCCTCTTCAGCACGGAAGGGGAAGAAACCGGTCGCTGGATCCTGATGGATTACAGCGATCTGATCCTCCATATCTTCAAGGACGACGTGCGGCCCTTTTATGCCCTGGAACGATTGTGGGGCGATGCGCCTCAGTTGGAGGTGCCCTTGGATGCGGCGGCCCTCCCGCCCGGCCGGCCGCAACCGGCGAAGCGGCAGAGCGCGACGGTCCGGAGGAGGAAGTCGGCGCGCAA
Organism: Nitrospirota bacterium; assembly: GCA_016200255.1. GTDB lineage: Bacteria > Nitrospirota > Nitrospiria > JACQBZ01 > JACQBZ01 > JACQFA01. Next base: position 44,790 of record JACQFA010000033.1, read on the forward strand.
ATAAAGGTTGAGATATGCGTCTGATTATTTTGAGCCTAGGTTTCGTCATTTTGACCGCCGGCGTGGGATGGCTGGCCTATTTCAACCCCGGTCATACGACCCTCCGTCTTTCCCCTGAGTTTTTCCTGGATGTCCCCACCGTCGCATTGGTTCTGTTGTCCATGGCCTTCGGCGGCCTGCTCGCGATCATGGGGGCCGGTTTTGCCGAGATCAAGCATCTGTTCCACGGCTGGCGGCAGGCGAAACTGAAGAGACGGGATGACCGGATCCATGAATTGCTCCGGCTGGCGATCAATGCCAAGGCCTCGAAGCGGTTTGAAGACGCGATCGGTCTGTTTCAAAAAATCCTTCTGTTGAATCCGAACCATGTCACGGCCCTCCTCCGGCTGGGAAACCTCTATCGCGTTCAGGGCAGCGTGAGCGAGTCGATCCGCCTTCACCGCAAGGCACGGAATCTGGAGGAGGGCAACATGGAAATCCTCCTGGCGTTGGCAAGGGATCTGGAGGAGGCCAAGCGGCTGGACGAGGCGGTGCAGCTGCTTCAGGAGATGCGGCGGATCGAAGGAAACAGTCTGACCGTGCTGATCCATCTTCGGGATCTCTTCGTCAAACAGGCCCGGTGGGAGGAGGCCCATGATGTTCAAGAAAAAATCCTGCAGGGGTCGCTTCGTCCGGACGGGTTGAAAAACGAGCAGGCCTGGCTGGAGGGCATCAAGTATGAACTGGGACGACAGACGCTCGAACGGGGAGAGCGGGACCGCGCCCGGCGTTATTTCCGCGGGGCGATCAAGCTGAACCGCAACTTCATCCCGGGCTACATCGGCCTCGGCGAGATCTCGGTGGACGAGGGAAAAATCAAGGACGCCGGCGAATTGTGGGAAAAGGCCCTGGAACTGACCTCGAACATTATTTTATTGCACCGGCTGGAGGATCTTTATCTGGAGCTGGACCAGCCGGCCAAGATCCTTCATCTCTATCGGGAGGGGATGCAGCGGGACCCCGAAAATCTGGTCCTCCGGTTTTATCTCGGGAAACTCTACTACCGGCTCGAGATGGTGGACGAGGCCTTCGAGGTCCTGACGGCCCTGGATCCCGGAGATGAGAAGATGCCGGACCTCCACAAGATTCTCGGCAACCTCTATCTTCGGAGAGGGGACACGGAGGCCGCGGTGGAGGAATTCAAAAAAGCGCTCAATCTCAAGAAGCGGGTGCTGGTTCCTTATTATTGTCCGCACTGCGATTATCATACCGCACAATGGTCCGGACGCTGCCCCCGCTGCGGCCGCTGGAACAGTTTTGAGGCCTCTCCCATCATGGGGGAGTGGACCCCCTCGCGCATCGCGGCCAGGGCCGAGCCGGTCTAGTGTTCCGGAGAGGGAGGGACGGAAGGCAACGATCCGTGACGGTATCACGAACCAGACCCCTGGTCCTGATCATTCTGGACGGCTGGGGCTTAAGCCCCAAGCGCGAGGCGAATGCGATTACGCTGGCGCATCCGGCCTTCTATGAATCCCTGCTCAAAAGCTACCCGCACACCGAGTTGGAGGTGTCGGGCGAGGCGGTGGGGCTTCCGGCAGGCCAGATGGGTAATTCCGAGGTGGGCCATTTGAATATCGGCGCCGGCCGGGTCGTTTATCAGGAGCTGACCCGGATCAACAAGGCGATTCACGAAGGCGCGTTCACGAGAAACCCGGAGCTGTTGAACCTATTGCGCTTGGCCCAAAACGGGACGCTGCACCTGATGGGCCTTCTTTCGGATGGCGGCGTCCACAGCCATATCCTTCATCTCTTCGCGATTCTGGAGCTGGCCAAGGCGCGGGGTCTCCGGAAGGTCGCGATCCATGCTTTTCTTGACGGACGGGACACGCCGCCCAAGAGCGGCATCGAATACGTCACCCAGTTGGAGCAGTTTCTTGAACGCATTCATCTGGGCCGGATCGCGACCGTCACGGGCCGGTATTACGCCATGGACCGCGACCAGCGGTGGGAGCGGATCCGGAAGGCCTACGAGGCGATGGTCGCTGGCGTCGGGGCCCGGCATCGTTCGGCGGTCGAGGCGGTCCGCGAAAGTTATGCGGCCGGCGTGACGGATGAATTCATGCTCCCGGCCGTCATCGTGGATACGGAACAGAAGCCAGTCGGCACTATTTCCGATGGGGACGCCGTCCTGTTTTACAATTTCCGCGCCGATCGGGCCCGCGAGATCAGCCGCGCGCTGACCGATCCGGACTTCGCCGGCTTTCCGCGGACGGCTGTTCCGAAACTGTCCCGCTTTGTGAGCATGACGCGCTACGATGAGAAAAACGGGCTGCCCGTTTTGTTCGCGCCGACCCCGCTCGATCAGATCTTCGGAAAAATCATCTCGCAGAAAGGGATGCGGCAGTTCCGGATCGCCGAGACCGAAAAATACGCCCATGTCACCTATTTTTTCAACGGCGGGGAAGAGAAACCCTTTCCCGGCGAGGACCGTCTGCTGATTCCGTCGCCCAAAGAGGTGGCGACCTACGACCAGAAGCCGCAGATGAGCGCGCCGGAGGTGACGGACGAAGTGATCCGTCGGATCCGGTCGGGTCAATACGATGTCATCATCATGAATTATGCGAACCCCGACATGATCGGCCATACCGGCATTCTTCCGGCGGCCGTGAAGGCGGTGGGCGTGATCGACGACTGCCTGCGGCGGGTCGTGACGGCCGTGAAAGAGGCCGACGGCACGGTGATCATCACCGCGGATCATGGGAATCTTGAACAGATGGTGGATGAAAAAGGGAATCCCCACACGGCGCATACCACGAACCCGGTGCCGCTCATTCTGGTCGGCGAAACGAAGCCCCGTCTGCGGGATCATGGGATCCATGCCGACATCGCGCCGACGATGCTCAAGCTGCTCGGTCTTCCCCAGCCGGAGGAGATGACGGGCGAATCGCTGATTGTTTCATAAATAGAATGTCCAAAGGAGGACCGATGTCGTTCCAATTTCTTGCCGATAAAGCTCTGCGCGGAGAATGTCCGACGCGTGACGAAGCCCGGACCGTTCTGAATGCGTCCGATGACCAATTGCCGGATCTGATCCGGGCCGCCTCGCAGGTCCGGTTTGCGAATTCGGGCCGTAAGGTCAAGCTCCATATGCTGATCAATGCCAAAAGCGGCCTCTGCGAAGAGGATTGTCATTACTGCTCCCAATCCAGGATCTCGAAGGCCGAGATCGACCAGTACCCGCTGCTTTCAAAAGAAGAAATTTTGGACGGGGCCCGGCGGGCCGTGGAGGCCAGGGCGCTCCGCTATTGCATCGTAATCTCCGGCCGAGGGCCGCGACCAAAGGAGATCGCCGCGATCGCGTCGGCGGCCCGGACGATCAAACAGGAGACGCCACTTGCGCTCTGCTGCTCGCTGGGACTTTTGACGCCGGAGGATGCGAGGACACTGAAAGAAGCCGGTGTGGACCGCGTCAATCATAACCTGAACACGTCCGAGCGATACCATCCCGAAATCTGCACGACGCACACCTACCGCGACCGGGTCGAGACGCTTGAGAATGCGCGCGAGGCCGGGCTGGAGATCTGCTCCGGCGGCATCGTGGGAATGGGCGAGTCGGATGACGATCTGATCGATATGGCCTTTGCACTCCGCGAAATCCGGCCGGACTCGATCCCGATCAATTTCCTGCATCCCGTCGATGGAACACCGTTGGGCGCGCAAACGCCGCCGTCGCCGATCCGATGCCTCAAGGTCCTCTCGCTATTCCGGTTCGTCCATCCGAAGACCGAGATCCGGATCGCGGGCGGGCGCGAACACAATCTCCGCTCCCTCCAGGCCCAGGCGCTCTACATCGGCGACTCGTTGTTCGTCGGCGGCTATCTCACCACCCCGGGCCAGAAGCCCGAGGAGGCCTGGCGGATGATCGAGGATATGGGGTTTGAGGTGGAGGAGGTGGATCAGTCAGTCCAGAAATAAAAACGGAGCGATGAGGGACATCGTTGGATCAGGTTACGGATCGTTGGGGCAACCGCGTTACTCTGACGGATGAGCGTTGGCGGCACATTGTGGAAGGCCATCCGGAACTTGAGGAGTTTCAGGAGGAAGTTTTAGAGACTATTCGAATGGGTCGCCGTCGGCAAGACCCGATTGATTCGCAGAAGTACAAATATTTCTATCCAGTCTCTGGACTGCCGTTCGGTTTGACACACATCGTGGTTGTTGTAAAATTAGCAGGCAAGAAGTTTGTTCTAACGGCATACGGGATTGAGAAGAAAGGCGGAAGATAAAATGACACGGAAAGAAGTCCGGTTTCATTATGATCGAGAAGCGGATGTACTTTATCTGTCGGTAGGGAAACCTCAAAAGGCGAAGTCGGTTGAGACGGGAGACGACTTTGTTCTCAGGCTACACCCCAAAACAGCGGAGGTCGTCGGCCTGACCATTATTGATTTTTCAAAACACTTCCCGCAGTTGGATCCGACGCATATAAAACTTCCTGCTGAAGGTTCATTTGATCCTGCAAAGATTCTGGAACAGATTCTTACGCCGACATAGAGATTCACGGGCGGAGGTGCTATCAATGGGGCTGGACGAACGGAGTGGGCCGGCGGGGCGACTGGGCCCATTGCAGCACGGCGGAGGGTCTGATCATGGCCCCGCTTGCGCTCTGGACGTGATACGCTGCTTTGAAGCATCGGAATAGGCTGCAGAGTTTTGCAGTGTTTGGGATATGAGGCAGTTCTGTCTAATTGTAGTTAGGTGACACATGACCGACGAACCGTTTCGCTTTGAAATCGATCGCGTCAAAACCCATGCGTCGAGAGCGGAGATCGTCGCTTCGTTGAGGGAGTACGGTCGGCTACACCAGTGCGAAACCTTCGGCATGCGCGAGTACGATGACTGGAAGAATCGCCTGGTCACATCTGACACCATCCGGCGGCAGTTTGGGAGCTGGGCAAAGGCGCTTCACGAGGCAGGATTCCGGGCCGTGCGTGGACAGAAAGTTGATCCCGCAGCGATGGTCGAGGCGTTTCGGGCATGCTGGAAAGAGCAACGCTCTGTCCCATCACTCACGCAACTTGAGGCGTTTCTTGAACGCAAGAAGTATCCCTTTCGCGTCAAGACGTATGGAACTTTCTTCGGCGGCGTAGGACGTTTGGCGAAGCGAATTGTTCAGGCCCAGAACGGCGAACTCAGTGAGGCCGATCTCCTTCGGAGAGTCGAGCGTAAGCGACCAACCCGTCTACCAATTTCTCAGAAGCTTCGGTACGCCATCCTAAAGCGAGATCGCGAGCAGTGCATGAATCGTGGTGCCAGCCCAAAGAAGAACTCCGAAGTAACACTGGAGGTTGACCATATCATTCCGGTCGCCGAAGGCGGTACCA
>JACQFA010000034.1 GCA_016200255.1 Nitrospirota bacterium
GATCGGTTTCCCCCCGGACTTCGCCAGCCCCACCGCCTCCCGCTTGTACTCCGCACTGTATTTCCTTCTCGTCGACATGACACACCTCCCGCGATATTATCGCTCTTTTTAGATGTGTCCGCAAATTCGGGGTAGAACCCCCAGAGCACTTTTTGATTGGGATGGATTTATTTTTAAAACCCACGCGCGTTGGGCCGGAGCGAAGGGCTGGATAATAGAGCATTGGAGCAGTAAAGCAATTACAGGTTGAGGCGGCTGTGTAGCATCACGGTGGAGAGTTGATGGCGGCGGAACAGGGTGATGAAAAAGACGGGCTTGATGTTGATCTGAAATCGTTGTCTTCGGAAGGCTTGGTAGAGTTGATCCAACAACTTGAAGGAAGTCGCCATCATGGGCTTCGCAAGCGTGCTCAAAAGGAATTGGTGGATCGCCTCAAGGGACAAGGTTTCACCTCGCAACGGATCGCAATTTTACTGACGACAAACGTCTATGGAGTGGTGAAGAAGAGGGCGATTGCCAAGGAATGGGCGGATGCGTTGGGAGTGACGCCGAATGAGTTGATGCGACTTATCGGGAAGTAGCGGAGTGTCGGGCTTTGGTCCGTGGATGAGACGTCTGTGATTCTTGCAAAGCCTTTAGGAGCCGCTTGGCGGGCTTGACGATGGTTTCTTCGTAATAGGTTTTTTGAGCCGTTGTTTTTTTGCGAGCTGTTTTTTTCATGACTTCAATTTATCACAGAGCACCGAACCTGTCAAACTCTGATTTAGCGACCCAATTGATAAAGATTTGATGATGCTTCGTCAGTTTTGAGACGGCTGCTCGGACGTGCTTCCCGTTGGAATCAAAAAGGCCCGGATTGGACAAGACGATTCGTCCCTCCCGTCGATCACCGCACGGAAACTATATTCTCCGGGCGATGGAATTTCGAATCTTAGATTGTAAGTCAGATTCAGATATCGATAGAATGGAGGGCCGCTTTGAATGTTGAACTTGCCCTGGATTCTCGGAATCACAGGTTTGCCATCCGCATTGATGAGATCAAGCGCAATCGCATGATCGCCGGCCTCCGTGGAAAGAATTTCTGTTCTTAGAAAAACGGTTACTTCCGCTTTCGATGGAAACTGCTTCCGAGGCCATTGATCAAACCCGGCGCCGAGCAGGTTGATCCTTCCATCGCTTGTGCTGTTAGCCGCATCCGCCAAAAGCATTGCCGTAATTTTCATCGGTCGCCTCCCAATAGGTCGTTATCTTTTCAGCCATGAACGGATTGTAGTATGTAAACCACAACCATGCAAGGCAAAAACTTGAAGAAGAAGCGGGATCTAAATCCCGCGACCCTCATGACGCCTTGACAGTCAGCGAGGCTTCTGGCAGAGTGGATGGAAGAGGCATAAGGAGAAACGTTGATGGAAACGCCGAAGCAGTCACAAAAAGAGTTGATGGAGATCACATGGATCAAAGGCGTACAGCTCGATGTGAAGGTGAGAGGCCATCGAATTCTGACGGACCAGCCGTTGGAGGAAGGCGGAACGGATGAGGGAATGACCCCCGTGGAGATGCTCGTGGCTTCGCTTGGGTCCTGCATCGGTTATTTCGCCGTTCGATTTTACCAGCGGCACGAATTTAAAACGGCGGGGCTTCGGGTTGCGATGGAGTGGGGATATGCGGAACAGCCTCATCGAATCGGATCGCTGACCGCCCATGTCCATCTGCCGGTCAAGCTGGATTCCACGATGAGGGATCGTCTTCAAAAAGTCCTTGACGGCTGCACCATCCATAATTCCATACGGATCGCCCCAAAGATCGAGGTCCGCCTATCGACGCCGCATTGACGTTTTCCATTCAGACCTCGACTTCGATGCTCTCCCCGGAAACCCGTACGTTGTACCGGGAAACCCCTTTGGTGGCCGGAGGGCCGAGGGTGTTGCCGGTTTTCACATCGAAAACCGCGCCGTGCCAGGGGCAGGTGACTTCGTTCCCCGAAAGTTCGCCCTCCGACAGCGGGCCGCCCCGATGAGTGCAGGCGTCGTCAATCGCGTGGAAGGTTCCGTCGACATTGAACAGCGCGATTTTCTTGCCGCTGACCTCGACCCTCTTTCCCTGTCCGGGCGCAATATCCCCCGTCGTCCCGACCTTCACGAATCCCGCCATGATTTGATCTCCTTCTTTAGGTGCCTTCGAACTCCTACCATAGTCCCGCCATTCTATCACAGTCAACAAAATACCGCCCCGAACGGCTCGACCCGAACTCCGCCGAATTCGCTGAAAACTATTCGACCGGCGTGGTGAGCTTTTGGATCCGGTCCAGTCCTTCGCGGGCGTCAAGATTGCGGGAGTCGAAGGTGAGGGCTTTTTGATACTGGCGGCGCGCGTCGTCGGGTTTTAAGAGGGCTTCATCGATCCGTCCACGCAATGCATAGATGCGGGCCAGCCAGGCCGGATCGCCCGAAAGATAAAGCTCGGCCTGTTGCAGCGGCGCCAGCGATTGGGTATAGTCCTTCTTGAGATACCGGGCCTGGCCGAGATAGTAGTAGGCGTAGGCATTGTTGGGATAGAGCGAGATCGCCTTCTGAAAAACCGAGCCGGCCTCATCCCATCGGCCCGAGGCCAGGAGCCGGCGTCCCTGGTCGGTCAGCTGCAACGAGGCCTCCTGCTGTCCGGTCTGGGACGGATCGGTCGTCCGGTTCGTGATCGGATTGAGCGCGGGCTCCGCCGGCGGGGACTCGGCCGGCGGGATGCATCCCGACACTAAAAAAAGAACGGCCATGATGGCCCACCACGGCCGACCTGAGTGAAGCCGCCGTTTCTTCATCGCGATGAGATCAATCCTTTAAACCATCGGTAAAGTTTCTTCGGCAGTCCGTCCGATTCTCCGCAGCGGAGTTGAGGCTCGGTCCCCTGGATAAAGGCCGCCCGGATCCCGTCCGGACAGTCGCGGCCCGAGATCAGGCCGGAGTTCGGATCGATCATCTCGAAGACGATTCCGGGCGGGACGTTAAATTGTGAAATCGGCTGGCCGGCCGTGGCCTGCATCATGAAATCGGTCCAGATCGGGAGGGCGGCCTGCGACCCGGTCAGTTTCAAATCGGCCGGGCTCGATGCTCCCGCCGGCCCCGCATCGAATCCGACCCAGACGAGACCGAGCAGGTCCGGCGTGAAACCCAGGAACCAGGCGTCCTTGTCGTTGCTCGTCGTCCCGGTCTTTCCGGCCACCGGACGCGTAAAGCCGCGGCTGACGACCCCCTTCGCCGTTCCCCGCTCCACCACGCCCTCGAGGAGCGTCGTGAGGAGATAGGCCTGCTGGGGGGTGAGCGCCGGCGTCATCTCGAACGTCCGCCGTTCCAGCACCCGGCCGTCGGTCGAGACGACCTCCTTCACCGCAATCGGCTCGACCCGTATCCCGCCGTTTGCGATCGTGCCGTAGGCGATCGCGATCTCGAGCGGAACGACCTCGGAGGTTCCCAGGGCGAGCGAAGGGAGATTCTTCATCGGGCTTCGTATTCCCATCGCCGCGGCCGTTGCCACCACCTTTTCGATTCCGATCGTATCGGCCAGCCGGACCGTCGCAACATTCATGGAATTCTCAAGCGCCGTTCGCAACGTCACCGTGCCGTGGTAGATCTTGTCATAGTTCTGGGGGCTCCAGATCCCGTCGGGCGAGACGAGGCTGATCGGAGAGTCCTCGATTTGCGTGGCGGGGGTGTAAGGCGATCCCTCGACCGTGACGCCTTGTGTCAGCGCCGCGGCATAGACGAACGGTTTAAACAGCGAGCCGGGCTGCCGCTTCGCATGGGAGGCCCGGTTGAACTGGCTCACGGCATAATCCCGCCCGCCCACCATCGCCTTGATTTGGCCGGTCTGGGGCTGGACCGCGATCAGGACTCCCTGAAGCTTCGCCGTCGGGTCGTCGCGACGGAGGTGGGGGTAGGCCTTCTCGAGTCCGATCAATCCCTTCACGAGGGTTTCTTCCGCC
>JACQFA010000036.1 GCA_016200255.1 Nitrospirota bacterium
ACTGCCTCCGAGCTTGGCCTTGATCGCGCGAATACGAGTGCACACCTGAACGATCTTGTGAAACAGGGCGAAGTCCAGAAGGCTCGCCTCGGTCGCGACGTGTACTACTCTTGCGACGGGTCCGTGCCTGAACCTGATCACCTAAAAGGTGTTATAGAGGAAAGTCTTCAATTGTCGAACGCATTCGGAGCACGTCGTTGCCCGCGCTGTGGAACCGAGGCGGGCGCCGAGTTTCTGTACTGCCCGAGGTGCGGTAGCAGTCTCAGCAAGAATCGGAGCAGGATAATCCCGCCCGAGGTGAAGCAAGCGGTTTGGGTTCGGGACGGCGGCAAATGTGTCTTGTGCGGCTCCAGAGCAAACCTTCACTACGATCACATTATCCCAGTTGCAAAAGGTGGCGGGAACACCGTGGAGAACATACAAGTTCTGTGTGCGGACTGTAACCTAAAGAAGAGTGACCGGATTGAGTGATAACAGGAGCCATCGCAATGCTGACTTTTTTCGGCTACCCCAAATGCAGCACGTGTATCAACGCCAAAAGGTTCCTGGCGAAGCTCGGACGCACGATGAACGAGATCGACATCACCCTGTCGCCTCCATCGGCAAAAGAGTTGAGCGGGCTGATTGACAGGAGCGGCCGGCCGTACACCGATTTTCTGAATCGCAGCGGCCTGCAGTACCGCGCTCTCAACATGAAGGAGAAGGTCAGGACACTGCCGGAGGCTGCGGTCATCAAACTGCTCGCGTCGGAGGGCCGGCTGATCAAGCGTCCGATCGTGACGGATGGGACGCGGGTCACGGTGGGATTTTCACCTGAGGCGTTTTCAAAGATCTGGGGCGGAGATGAGAACGCCGAGCACAGCGAAAAATAAAGCGGAGCCGACTGCAAATCCCCGGCGGCTTGGCTGGGTCGGTTACGCCCCGTCGAACGGAAACCATCTTGACATCTCCTACTACACATGCTATACACAACATAGGAGGTGAAGTCATGACCAGAGTTCAGATTCTATTGGAGACAAAGGAAGTTCAGGCTCTTCGCCGCAAGGCAAAAGCGTCCGGGAAAAGTTACTCCCAGCTTGTCCGGGAAGCCATTGATACCGTATACACGTCCCGCTTTAGTGAATATGAAATCGCCCGTATCGCCGGAGAAGCAAAACGGGGAAAAGGGATCAAAAAATTTAAGGACTCCAAATCTTTTTTGCGTTATTTGTGGAGCCTGTAAGTGGAGTATCAAAGCAGCCGGGGGTTTGAAAAGATCCTCCGGCGGCTTCCACCTAACGAAAAAAAGGAAGTTCAAAGGCATGTGGATGCCTTCGTTCGAGCTCTGGAGGCCCGCACCATTCCACTGGGAACGGGACTTAAAAAACTCAGAGGGTCCGTTTGGGAGTTACGCATCAATCTCGCGCTTCGTATTTTATTCCGATGGGAAAAACAGACCGTCACTTTCCTTTTTGTCGGTAATCATAATGAAGTTCGACAATTTATGAAGCACTATGTTTGATAAGACCCCGCCTCGCGCCGGAGCCGACCGCACATTTACTTCTTCCCGCCTAATTTTCGTTTCAGCTCGCCCGGCTTGAAGATGCCTTGTTCGGTGATGATGCCGGTGATGTATTTGGCCGGGGTGACATCGAAGGCCGGGTTGGCGACCTCGACGTTGGCGGGCGCGATACGGACTTTTCCGAAAACGTTTGTCACCTCGTCCGGATTCCGCTCCTCGATCGGAATCTGGTCTCCGTGGGCGATCGAGAAGTCGATGGTCGAGGTCGGCGCCGCGACATAAAAAGGGATTTTGTGGGCCCGGGCCAGGACGGCCACGGAGTAGGTGCCGATCTTGTTGGCGGTGTCGCCGTTGGCCGCGATCCGGTCGGCCCCGACGAGGCAGAGCCGGATTCCTCCCTTTTTCATGAACGCTCCGGCCATACTGTCCGTGATCAGCGTGGCCGGGATCTTGTTTTGCTGCAGCTCCCACATCGTGAGCCGTGAGCCTTGAAGGACCGGCCGCGTCTCGTCCACCAGGACCTTGATCCGTTTTCCGCTTTCCCAGGCCGAGAAGATCACGCCCAGCGCTGTTCCGTGTCCCCCCGTCGCCAGCGCACCGGTGTTGCAGTGGGTGAGGATCGTGTCGCCGGCATGGATCAGCCTCGCCCCATGCCCGCCCATTGCGACATTCCGCCGGATGTCCTCCTCATGGACGGCCCGCGCTTCCTGGATCAGACGCTCCTTGATCTCCTCGACCGTCCGATCCTTGTGAATCCGGACGACGGTGTTCATCCGGTTCAAGGCCCAGAACAGGTTGACGGCCGTCGGCCGCGTCGCAGCCAGCGTGTCATGAATCGGTTTCAACTGTCGGACGAAGTCATCATAGGAGCCGGCCTTGATCGCCCGCGCCCCGAGCGCGAGGCCCATCGCGGCCGCGATTCCGATGGCCGGCGCGCCCCGCACCCAGAGATCTTTGATGCCTTTCGCGACGGTCTGATGGTCGGGGCAGTCGACCCAGACCACCTCATGCGGCAGGCGGGTCTGGTCCAGCATCCGAACGACGGGGCCGTTCGCGGCGATGTGCCATTCAATCGGCGAAAACATATCGGTTCATCTCCTCGAAATGCATTGTAATGAAAATCGGAACCTCGGTCAAGACGGTTTTAGGGTTGTTTGGCTTCGATCCGAAACGGGCCGGTGTTTCGTTGACATTTTTTATTTGACCTGATATTCTCAAACCTTGCCCATGGTCATTGCGGTTCCGAAAGAAATCAAGGACAATGAATATCGCGTCGCGCTGACGCCCGAGGCGGTCGGCGCGGTCGTCCGGTCGGGTCATCGGGTGCTGGTCGAGCCGACGGCGGGACAGGGCAGCGGTTATTCCGACGAGGCGTACACGGCGGCCGGTGCCCGGATCGTCAAGGACCGGGCGAGGCTGTTCGGCGAGGCCGATCTGATCGTCAAGGTGAAGGAGCCGATGGGGTCGGAATACCCCCTGCTTCAGAAGGGCCAGACGCTCTTCACCTTTCTTCACCTGGCGGCCGACCGTCCGTTGACCGAGGCGCTGCTCGAGCGCGACATGATCGGGATCGCCTATGAAACGATCCAGTCGCCGGACGGATCACTGCCGGTGCTTCGCCCGATGAGCACGATCGCCGGCCGCATGTCGGTCCTGATGGGCGCGTTCTATCTGCAGAAAATTCACGGCGGGAGCGGCGTGCTTTTTCCGGGCGTGCCGGGTGTGCCTGCGGCCCGCGTCGTGATTCTGGGGGGCGGAACGGTCGGAACGAACGCGGCGCAGATGGCGGTGGGGCTCGGCGGTCAGGTGACGCTGTTCCATCGCGAGATGGATCGCATCCAAAATCTGGAAGCGGCCTTCGGTGGAAAGATCGTTCTGCGGATTTCGAAGCCGGACCTGATCGAGCAGGCGGTCCTGAGCGCGGACTTGGTGATCGGCGCGGTGCTGGTGACGGGGGCGAAGGCCCCGAAGCTGGTCAGCCGCCGGCTGGTCTCCGGAATGCGCGCGGGGTCGGTGATCGTGGATGTCTCGATCGACCAGGGCGGATGCGTCGAGACGGCGCGGCCGACGACCCATTCGGATCCGGTCTATGTGGTGGACGGCATGATCCATTATTGTGTTGCGAACATGCCCGGGGCTTTTCCGAGGACGGGGACATCGGCCCTGGTCAATGTCACACTGCCCTATCTTTTAAAACTGGCCGGAAGGGGCGTGATCGCGGCCTGTCGCGAAGACGCCGCGCTGGCCAAAGGGATCAACATTTATAAAGGAAAGGTCACGCATCCCGGCGTGGCCGAGGCACATGGTTTGAAATATGAAATGTTTTCAGTCGGGGCGTAGCGCAGCCCGGTAGCGCGCCAGCTTCGGGAGCTGGATGTCCGCGGTTCAAATCCGCGCGCCCCGACCATTTTTAGATGTAACCATTTGAATTCTAAATGGTAATTAGGGATTATTCTGACGAAGGCATTGCAGTCCAAAACGCCCACTCTTCTTGACAGGAAGTGGACCCTCATCTACATTCTATAATGAAGTCAGGGGGGTCACATAACCGCAACGAGGAGGGTAAACGATGAAGACTGCAGATATGGCCATTACGATGGTGGGCGCCTACGATATGCGCCTTGTTTTTCTTTCCTATGTTATTGCGGCCATTGCCTCATACGTCGCGCTGGATCTTGCCGGGCGTGTTACGGCCAGCCAGGGTACGGCCCGTAAACTCTGGTTGATGGGGGGAGCGGTCGCCATGGGAGTAGGTATCTGGTCGATGCATTTCATCGCGATGCTCGCGTTCAGTCTTCCGGTTGCGGTTTCTTACGACACGATGATTACGCTGGCTTCACTGTTGGCTGCGATCGGGACATCCGGGATCGCCCTGTTCATTGTGAGCCGTGAAGCCATGGGTATGGTCCCGCTGATTTCCGGCGCGGTTTTGATGGGGGCCGGTATCGGAACGATGCATTATACCGGCATGGCCGCGATGCGGTTGGAGGCGTCCATGTGGTATGACCAGACCCTTTTCGTGACCTCGGTGATCGTTGCGATCGTCGTGTCGACGGTTGCGTTGTGGCTTGCGTTCCATCTCCGCGGGGAGACCAGCGGAACCGGGACCTTGCAAAAGATCGTGAGTGCGCTCGTCATGGGGGCCGCGATTGTCGGGATGCATTTTACCGGTCAGGCGGCCACGAATTTCTCGCCGACCCAGGCATCCATCGCGGCCCAATCGGCCTCTTCCGTCGGGAGCCATTCCTGGCTGGCCGTCGCGATCGGGGTCATGACCGGTTTGATCCTGATGCTTGCGTTAGTGAGTTCCTTTTTGAATCGACGAACAACGTCTCATGTTCCGAAAGAAGCCGGGGTCGCGCATTGAAAGAATTTCATACCCCCCAAGCGCGCAAAGCGCTTGGGGGGTCCTTCTGCCAAGCATTAACACAGTCCGCAATCAGCATCATCGCCTTTGTCACAATTTCCCAGTTGAGAATCGAACCGCTTTTTCATTTCACAGCGACGAGATGACGTTTCTATAGGGCATCAAGCTTCGCGTGGGTTCAAGAGCCGAATGAATAAGAAGAAATCAGGAATGAGTCTGAACCTGAAGTTTATGCTGTTTGTGAACTCGCTTTTCTTTATCATGGGTTCCATCCTGGCCGTCATCCTCATCATCAGCTTCAATCGGACCTCCCAGGAACAGCTCCAAAAGCGCGGGTTGTCCATCGCGAACAATATTGCGCTGAACAGTCTGGGCGCTCTTTCCAAAAAAGATCCGTCCTTACTAAAACAGATGATCAAGGGAATGAGCCAGGAAGCCGAGATTGTCTATGTAGTTGTTTTGAATCCCGCGGGCGAAGTGATGGTCGACACGGACGAAGGGGAAGTCGGGAAAACACTGGACGATCCTCTCACACAGCAGGCCTTGAAAACCAATCGGCCGAGCCTGTTTCGTTACAGTAAAGCGTCTGGGAGTTATTATGATATCGTCGTTCCGGTTTTTTTCGGCAATCCCGCCGAGATTCCGGGTGATCAACAGAACGGTCCGGCCGTGGTTCCCAACAAGGCCGGTGTGGTCCGTCTCGGGGTTTCTCTCAAGCATATCCAGGATGAATTGAAGAGCTCCATTTTCCTGACGGTCTCGGTCCTGGGAATTCTGGTCGGTTCGGGCGTCTTCATCTCATTGTTTTTCATCCGGCTGATCACGGCGCCGTTGGGACGGATGACGCATGTGGCGGCTCAGATCGCGCAGGGCGATTTCAGCCAGTCGATCGAGGTCACGACGGACGATGAAGTGGGAATTCTGGCGAACGCCTTCTCGCAGATGTCCAGCAGTTTGAAAGGGATGATCAAACAAATCCACGCGGTTTCACAACAAGTGGCTTCGGTGGCGAATGAAATTCTGGCCAATATGAAGAAGGTCAGCGAGGGAGCCGTCCATCAAGCCGGGGAAGCCGAAAAAACTTCGTCCTCGATCGAAGAATTGAATGCCTCCGTCAAAAATACCTCCGAGAGCATCGACAGCCTCTCGTCTTCCGCGGAAGAAACCTCTTCCTCCCTGCTGGAGATGAGCGCCGCGATCAACCAGGTGGCCGAAAGCACGATCACGCTTTCCTCCTCGGTGGACGACACGACCTCTTCACTGGGGCAGATGTCACATTCGATCAAGCGGGTGGTTGAGCGCGCCGACGCGCTTTCGGTCAGCGCCCAAGAAACGACCTCTTCGATCGGCCGGATGAATACCTCCATCCGGGAAGTGGAAACCAGTGCAAAGGAGTCCGCGCTCTTAACCGAACTGGTGAGCCAGGATGCCGCCGAATTGGGGACCGTGGCGATTGAAAAGACCATGGAGGGGATGCAAAAGATCAAGAAGACGGTCGAGAAGGCGTCGCAGGTGATCAATAAATTGGGCGAGCGGACGGAGCATATCGGAAAGATGTTGACGGTCATCGAGCAGGTGACGCGCCAAACCAATCTGCTGGCCCTGAATGCCGCCATCCTGGCGGCGCAGGCGGGTGAGCAGGGGAAGGGTTTTTCGATCGTGGCGGGAGAGATCAAGAACCTGGCGGAGCGAACCTCGGCCTCGACCAAAGAGATCGCCCAGCTGATTCAGGATGTTCAATCCGAGGCCAAGGATGCGGTCGTGTCGATCAAGGAGGGCTCTCAGAGCGTCGAAGAAGGGGTCCGCCTCTCGATCGGTGCGAGAGAATCGCTCGGGAAAATTCTGGAGGGGTCCAAACGCTCCTCCGAAATGTCGCGTAAGATTGAAGCGTTGACCCTGGATCAAGTGCAGGCGGGCATCCAAGTGGTGCGGTTGATGGAGAAGATGAACACCATGACAGACGAGGTCAACACCACCATGAAAGAGATGGAAAGCGCGATTCTGCATATTACGGAGGCCGCGGCCAGGATGGGGTCGATCACGCGGCAGGTCAAGACCTCCACTGAAGAACAGGCCAAAGGGAGCAAGCAGATCAGTGGCGCCGTGGAGAATGTGACCATGCGCATCCAACAGATCGCCCGGGCCGTGACCGAACAGAAGCAGGGGAACGAGGTGATCCGGACATCCATCATCGAGATACACGACATTACCCGGCAGAGCGTTCATATGGCGGAGCAGATGAGCCGGTCGGTGGAGGATCTGATGAAACAGACGGAACTGTTTAAGAAGGAAATGACACGGTTTAAAATCGCCTGATCGTCCCGCCCCATGTTCCCTCCAAATCACGCCAAAGTCAAAGCCATCTTCAATGATTTTCCTTGCCATATGGACGTTTGTTGATTAAAATAGCCGCACGATTCATGATACCGGTTTGCGCCGAGATTCTTGTCAGTGGTCGAGTTCAGGGCGTCTATTACCGGGCCTTTACGCAGGAGGCCGCGCGGCGGCTGGGGCTCAACGGTTTCTGTCGCAACCTTCCTGACGGGCGCGTCGAGGTCATTGCCGAGGGCGACCGGGAGGTGATCGAGACCCTAGTTGAACAGCTTCGCGTCGGGCCGCCGCGCGCCAAGGTTGGCGATCTCCATGTCCACTGGAAGCCGGCCGAGCATCGGTTCAAGGATTTCTCAATCCGGTATGAGTAGATCCCCAAAAATAAGAGGTCTCGGAGATGAGCAGCCACGCGGATGACGAGGAAAAATCCGTTCCGTTAGACGAGGACGCCGAATCGCCTGAAACCGTTCAGGGCAACCACCCGGTCGAGGAGGAGCCGGAAGAGAAGCCCGAGCCCGAACCGGGCGAGACGATGGATGCCATCAAAAGTTATTTGAAAGAAATCCGCAAATCGGTGCTGTTGACCTTTGCGCAGGAGCAGGACCTCGGAAAACGAATCCAGGAACAGGGAGATGAAGACGCCCGCCGCCAGATGATCGAGTCCAACCTCCGGCTGGTCGTGAGCATGGCCAAGCGCTACATCAACCGCGGACTGCCGTTCTCGGACATCATTGAAGAGGGAAACATCGGTTTGATCCGCGCCGTCGAGAAGTTCGATTACAAGCGCGGTTTCAAGTTCAGCACCTACGCCTCCTGGTGGATCCGTCAGGCGATCGAACGGGCGATCATCAATCAGAGCAAGATGATCCGTCTTCCGGTGCACGTGGTCGAGAAGCTGAACCACTACCTGGCCATTTCCGAGCAGTTGATGCAGGAAAAGAGCCAGGTGCCCACCACCAAGGAAGTGGCCCGCCGGATGGATGTCAAGGAGGATGAAATCGTGGATATCCAGCAATTGATCCGGCGAACCTATTCCCTGGACAGCCCCATCGGAGGACGGCCCGACACCTCCTTGAAGGACGTCATCGAGGACACTTCGCAGATGCCCCCCTCCATGATGGCGATCGGCATCCGCAACCGGGAGGAGATCGAAAAGTGGCTTGAAACGCTGAAGGAGAACGAACGCAAAGTGATCGTACTCCGGTTCGGCCTCTCCGGCGAGATGTCGCACACGTTGGAAGAGATCGGAACGGTCTTCGGCCTGACGCGGGAACGGGTCCGGCAGATCGAGCATTCGGCCCTCACCAAGCTTCGCGCGATTATCGTTGAGAAAAAAATAAAGACGGAGGAGATTCTGTAATGAGCGCCGCCCTCACGCCACGCGAGAAAAAGATGAACGAACTGAAATCATCCATTCGTGAAATTCCGGATTTTCCCAAGAAGGGGATCCTGTTCTACGATATCACGACCCTGCTGAAGGACCCGAAAGAGTTCGCGGCGATTTTGGAGGAACTGGCCGCTCCGTACAAAGACGCCGGCATACAGAAGGTGGTCGCGATCGAGGCCCGCGGGTTCATCTTCGGCGCGCCGTTGGCGCAGCTGCTCAAGGCCGGATTCGTGCCGATGCGCAAGCCGGGAAAATTGCCGGCGGACGTGTACGAGTCCACCTATTCCTTGGAGTACGGCGACAGCACGATCGCGGTGCATCGGGATGCGATCTCGCGGGGCGAACGCGTTCTTCTGGTGGACGACCTGCTGGCAACCGGCGGTACGATGGCTGCGGCGGTGGATCTGGTCAAGCGGCTGGGCGGAACGATTCACGGTCTGGCTTTTCTGGTGGAGCTGACCGAGTTAAAGGGCCGCGATAAATTAAAGGGCTACGATATTCTGTCCCTCATCCGGTACTAATCCCCTCCCTTTCCTCGCTCCCGGGTTTATGCTACAATAAATCCCTACTCGGAAAACGACCATGGAGCCCCTCAGGATCTCCTTTCTCTGGCACCACCACCAACCCTATTACAAGGATCCGCTGACCGGTGGCTATTCCCTCCCCTGGGTGCGGCTGCATGCGATCAAGGCCTACTACGATATGGCGGCCGTGTTGAAGGATTATCCGGACATCAGGGCCTGTTTCAACCTGGTGCCGTCCTTGCTGAAGCAGCTTCGGGACTATGAAGGCGGATCGGCCAAGGACCTGTTTCTGGAGCGGACGATGAAGCCGGCCGAGGCGCTGGAACCGGACGAACGGCAGTTCCTGTTGCGGTATTTCTTCATGGCCAACTGGGCTACGATGGTGAAACCCTGGCCGCGGTATCATGAGCTTCTCCAGCGCCGGGGGCTTCATTGGGACGACGAAAGCCTGAGGCAGGCCGCATCCCAATTTACGACAAGGGATTACCGGGATCTCCAGGTCCTTTTCAACCTGTCCTGGTTTGGTTTCAAGGCGGTGGACGAATTGCCGGCGCTCCGGGAATTCCGGAAAAAGGGACAGGGGTTTACGGAAGAGGACAAGGCCGAGGTGGTCCGATGCCAGTATGATATTCTGCGTCGGGTCATTCCGCTGTATCGCGATCTGGAAGCGGCCGGCCAGGTCGAATTGACGACCAGCCCGTTCTATCATCCCATCCTGCCGCTGGTCTATGATACCGACATTGCAAGGCGGTGCATGCCCCATGCGCCGATGCCGGAGCGATTTCAGGCGCCGGAGGACGCACGGACCCAGATCGGGCGCGCCGTGGAGTCGCACACCCGTATCCTCGGCCGGAGGCCGCAGGGGTTCTGGCCGTCGGAGGGGTCGGTCTGTCCCGAGATCATTCCGCTTCTGGCCGACGCCGGCATCCGCTGGATCGCGACGGACGAGGAGATCCTGCTTCATTCCATGCCGATCCCGTCCCGGATCGAGACGCTCTACCGGCCTTACCTTGTGGAATCCGGCGGCCGCGAACTGGCGATCGTATTCCGGGATAAGGAGCTGTCCAACCTGATCAGCTTTGACATGGGAAACATGGATCCCCGCGCGGCGGTCGATGAGCTCTTCGAACGACTGCATGTCATTCATGACGGTCTGTCCGGCCGGAAGGGACCGGCCCTCGCGACGATCATCCTCGACGGCGAAAATCCCTGGGAGAATTATCCCGAGAGCGGGAAGTTTTTTTTAACCGAGTTGTACGGCCGCCTTTCGCGTTCCGATCATTTCCGGACGGTCCGGATCACGGATGAGATCGAGAGCCGTCCGCCCCGGGAGCGGATCCATCACCTCTATTCCGGTTCCTGGATCCATCATGATTTCGACATCTGGATCGGCTCCCATGAGGAAAATCGGGCCTGGGATTATCTAAACCGCACGCGCAGGGCGCTGCTGCCGCTCCTGAACGACGATGCCATTCCGGCCGCGCAGCGTGAAGCAGCCTGGGACTCGATCTATGCGGCCGAGGGCAGCGACTGGTTCTGGTGGTACGGGGACGATTTCACGAGCGCGCATGACGACGAGTTCGACCGGCTGTTCCGGGCCCATCTCGCCGGCGCGTTCCGGCATCTGGGGCAGGCCGTTCCGGAATATCTGTCGCGGCCGATCATCCACCTCCATCCCATCAAACATGTAACCGAGCCGATGAATTTCATCCACCCGGAACTGGACGGAAGGCAGACCACCTATTTTGAGTGGCAGGGCGCCGGTTGTTACGACGCGACGAGTCGAAGCGCGCGATTCGGCGCGGAGCACCTGATTTCGGCCGTCTGCTACGGATATGATCTGACGCATTGTTACTTCCGCATCGATCCGGCGGACGGCTGGGGGCCGGAGGAGCGAAAGTCCCATGAGATTCAGATTCATTTCTTCGGCGGGCCGGCGGAATATAAATGGGTGCTTCCCTGCGCCGTGGAGGACAAGCCGCGGTTCAGGGTGGAGCGCAGTCCCGACGGGATTCGGTATGAAACGATCGGCGAGCTGGACAGTCTTGCCATGGCCCGGATCCTGGAACTGGCCGTGCCGTTCGACATGCTGGGTTGGAAGCCCGGGGAACGCCACCATTTTATCGTCGAGGTCCGGGAGCCGTCGGCTGGTTCATCCGTCTTGAGCGGAGGATCGGCGGGAAAGGTGATCGAGACCTGTCCCCCGAACGGTTACCTCACACTGGAGGTTCCGGACCGGGATTTTGAACAATTGATGTGGAGCGTTTAAGATGTCTGCCGAGGGCCGCGGAACACAGGCGGGACGGATCACTCTGCTGCTCGGGATTCACAATCACCAGCCGGTCGGAAATTTCGAGCATGTCTTCCGTGAGGCCTACGACCGGTGTTATCGTCCGTTCCTTGACCTGCTCGGTGAATTTCCGTCCATCCGGGTCTCGCTTCACTATACCGGTCCCCTGCTCGACTGGTTCGATCGGCATGAACCGGCTTTTCTGGACGGGCTCCGAAGCCGGGTGGCGAACGGACAGGTCGAGCTGTTGACCGGGGGCTACTATGAACCGATCCTGGCTTCGATCCCGTCGCGCGACGGGATGGGACAGGTGAAGATGCTGACCCGGCAACTGAAGCGTCGGCTGGGCGCCGATGCCAGGGGACTCTGGCTGGCCGAGCGGGTCTGGGAACCGTCCCTTCCCGGCCTGTTGGGCGCATGCGGCGTGGACTATACACTGGTGGATGATACCCATTTTCAGGCGGTCGGCCTCAAGCCAGAAAGTCTTCGCGGCTATTACCTGACCGAGCACGAGGGAACGACGCTGGGTATTTTTCCGATCAGCAAGCGGCTGCGTTATCTCATCCCGTTCCGTCCGCCGGAAGAGACGATCGAATATCTGCGTCAGCTGGGCGGTGACGGCCCGGCCGCGATCACCTATGCCGACGACGGCGAGAAATTCGGCCTCTGGCCGGGGACCTATCGGTGGGTATATGACCAGGGCTGGCTGAAGCGGTTCTTCAGCCTGCTGGAGCAAAACCAAGACTGGATCACCACGAAGACCTTCGGGGAATACCGTGCCCAAACCCGGCCGACCGGACGAATCTATCTTCCAACCGGCTCGTATGAGGAGATGATGGAATGGGCCCTGCCCACCGAAGCCCTGCTGGAACGGGAGGTCTTGATCGGCCGGCTTGAGTCTTCCGGACTGAAGAATGCGGCCTCCGGTTTCCTGCGCGGCGGTTTCTGGAATCATTTCCTGGTGAAGTATCCCGGGATCAATCTGATGCATAAAAAAGCCCAGTATGTGAGCGATAAACTTGCGCTCAAGGAAAAGTCGTCGGGCCGGTCCAAGGCGAAATGGATGACCGAGGCACGACAGGAACTCTACCAGGCCCAGGGGAATGATGTCTACTGGCACGGACTTTTCGGCGGATATTATCTGAACTATCTGCGGCATGCGGTCTATCAGCATCTCATCCGCGCCGAGACCCTTGTCGATACCCATACGACCGGTTCCGCCGTCCGTCTGACCGAGACGGATCTGGACCGGGACGGTTATCCGGAACTGCTGGTCGAGACAACCCAAATGAATCTTTATCTGAAGCCCTCGGACGGCGCCACGGCGATCGAGATCGATTACCGCCCGAAGGCCGTCTGCCTGACCCACGTACCGATGCGGCGCCCGGAGGCGTATCACCAAAAACTTAAATTACCGCCGGCCTCCTCCGCCAGCCTGCCGGCAGGCACGGCACCCGCGACGGAAGGCATTCCCTCGATCCATGATCGCATTCTCGTAAAACCGTCGGCCGCGGATCACCGGCTGGTCTATGATCGGCATCCCCGATGGTCCTTCCGTGACCATCTCCTCCGGTCCGATACGACGCTGGAGCAGTTTGAGACGTCCCGATACGAGAACTTCGGCGGTTTCTCGGATCAACCCTACGGGACGGAGGCCGCGAAGCCCGGTCGGGAGAAGGCCGTCCTCTCCTTCAGCCGCACCGGCGCCGTGCGAGATCGGTCCCTGGCCGTACAAAAAGAGTACACTCTCTTGTCTTCACGGGCGCGGCTGGACGTCAAGTATATATTCCGATGCCCTCGCCTCACGCCTGACGCCTTATCCCTCACGCCTTATTTCTGGGCCGTTGAACTGAATCTGACCTTGCTGGCCGGCGCCGATCCAAAACGGTATTATCGTTTCCCGGGGAAAACCGTCGATGACGCACAGCTTCGCAGCACGGGCGTTCTGGACGAGGTGACCGAGGCCCATCTGGTGGACGAGTGGCAGGGGATCGAAGTCCGCCTTGAGTTCAAGCCGGCGGCGCGCCTCTGGCGCTTCCCGGTCGAGACCGTCTCGCAATCGGAGGAGGGGATCGAGTCGAACTACCAGGGGTCCTGTCTTGCGGTGCTCTGGCCGCTTGCGATCCCGTTGAAAGAAAACCGGGAGGGTTTGATCACGATGGAGATCATCGAACGGTAAACAAGCCAGTTAAAACGGAGGAATGTTTCTGCTATGCCTGAACTGAGAAAAGACCCGATCGTCGGCCGATGGGTGATCATCGCGACCGAACGAGGCAAGCGGCCCAGCCACTACCTTCCCACGCCGCCGTCACCCGCGGCCGGAGATCATTTCTGCGCCTTCTGCCCCGGCAACGAGGACAAAACCCCGCCCGAGATACTGGCCTACCGGTCGGAGGGGTCTAAGCCGAACAGTCCCGGGTGGCATGTGAGGGTCATCGCGAACAAATTCCCGGCCCTTCGAATCGAGGGCGGGCTCAACCGGGAGGGGGAGGGGATTTACGACAAGATGAACGGGGTGGGGGCCCATGAGGTGATCATCGAAACCCCGGATCACAAGCAGACCCTCGCCACGCTGACGGACAAGCAGATCGAGGATGTACTGTGGAGTTTTCGCGACCGCATACTGGACTTGAAAAAAGACAAGCGGTTCCGGTTCACACTGCTGTTTAAGAACTACGGCGAGGCGGCGGGGGCCAGCATCGAGCATTCCCATTCCCAGCTCATTGCGCTGCCGATCGTCCCTCGAAACGTGATCGAAGAACTGCAGGGGGCGAAGGCGTATTACAACTACAAAGAGCGATGCATCTTCTGCGATATCATCAAGCAGGAACAGGCTTCAAAAGTCCGCCTGGTCAGCGAGAACGAACATTTTGTCTGCATCGCTCCCTATGCGGCCCGTTTCCCGTTTGAGACCTGGATACTGCCCAAGGCTCACGATCCGTATTTCGAGGATTCACAGAAATATGAATTCGAGGCGCTCTCCCGGATTCTGGGGGATCTTTTAAAACGCCAGAACAAGGCTCTGAATAATCCTCCTTACAATTTTATCGTCCACAGCGCGCCGTTTAATCAGGCCTACCATGACGAGGATTATTACCACTGGCATCTGGAGATGATGCCGCGGCTGACCCATCTGGCCGGGTTCGAGCGGGGCACGGGTTTTTACATCAACCCGACCCCGCCGGAAGAGGCCGCAAAATTCCTCCGCGAGCTGGAGATGGGCGGGCCGTGAAGATCCTCTATGCCGCATCGGAGGTTTCACCGTTTGCGAAGACCGGCGGCCTGGCCGACGTGGCCGGGTCGTTGCCGACGGCGCTTGCACGGCTGGGGCATGAGGTCAAGGTGGTCATGCCGCGATACGGGTCCGTGGATGAAATTCGGCAGCCACTAAAATCCTGCGGTGGGTTTTCGGTGCGACTGGCCGGAAAGGACTATCCGTTCACCCTCTGGACCTGTCAGCTTCCGGACAGCCCGGTCGAGGTTTTGTTCCTGTCGCATGACGGTCTGTTCGGCCGGCCGGGACTGTATCAGGAAAAAGGGAAGGACTATCCCGATAACCTCGAACGGTTCGCGGCCTTCAGCCGCGCCGTGCTGGAGGTCCCCAAAATAATGAATTGGCGACCCGACGTTCTGCACGGCAACGACTGGCAGACGGCGCCGGTTTTTGCCTATCGGCGTGCGCATCTTTCGGATGATCCGCCATACCGGAGGCTCGGCATGCTGTTCACGATACACAATCTGGGCTATCAGGGATTATTTCCGGGGAGCGAATTCCCCAAGCTGGGTCTCCCTCCGGACTATTTTGCGCCCGCCGCGCTGGAGTTTTACGGGAAAGTGAATCTATTGAAGGCCGGGCTGGTGTTTTCGGGAGTCCTCAACACCGTCAGCGAGACCTACAGTCGCGAGATCCGGTCTCCCGAGTTCGGCTATGGTCTGGAGGGGGTGCTCCAGGCCCGCCGGTCGGATCTCTTCGGGATCATCAACGGGGTGGATTATCAACAATGGAATCCGGCCCATGATCCCACCCTCGTACAACCCTACGACGTTCGGAATCTGAAAGGGAAACGGGTTTGCAGGGAGGCGCTTCAGAAGGAATGTCATCTGCCCATAAAAGAAGTTCCGCTGATCGGGATGATCACGCGGCTCACGGCGCAGAAAGGGATGGATCTGGTGATCGAGGCGCTGGACGAATTGATGCGGCTCGATCTTCAACTCGTCGTCCTGGGCTCCGGCGAACCCGAAATGGAACAGAAACTGAAATCCGCCATGCGCCGTTATCCTGAAAAGCTTTCGGTCCGGATCGGTTTCGACGAGCCGCTGTCGCATCGCATCGAGGCCGGCGCGGATCTTTTTCTGATGCCGTCCCGCTACGAGCCCTGCGGGCTGAACCAGATGTACAGTCTGCGGTACGGGACGGTCCCGATCGTCCGAAAAACCGGCGGGCTGGCCGATACCGTGATCGATGCGACCTCGTCCCATCTCGAAGCCGGAACGGCGACCGGGTTTGTGTTCGGGCCGGCAAGCGCGCACGCGCTGCTGACGACGGTGAGATTAGCGATGAAGCTGTTTCGTGAGAAAAACAGTTGGTATCGGATGATGCGCGCCGGAATGGCGGCCGATTTTTCCTGGGACCGCTCGGCGAAGGAATACGAGAAGCTCTACCGTCTCGCCGTCGAGAAGGCTGCCGGTCCGGTGAAACCGGGCAAGACCTGACGTTCATCTTCTTTGACTTAATGAGGACTTTCTTTTAACATGGCGCGTGGCATTGATTGAGGAGTCATCGTACTATAAGACCATACGATGCTTAAATCCTACCTAAAGAGAATTTTTGAGGTCGCCAATCGCGGCGATGCGAGAGAAGAAAGTTTCTACTCAAACCTTGAACAGCTCTTCCAAAATTATGCAGACTCTATCCATAAGAAGAAGGTTCATGTCACTATTGACCTTCCCCCCGAAAACTGGGCCAGTTGAAAGTTGAGTCCGGGCCTGATATAACGCAGGCAGGAGGGCTCAGCATGACACGCAAGCGGCACACGGAAGAGCAGATCATCGGGGTG
>JACQFA010000031.1 GCA_016200255.1 Nitrospirota bacterium
GCCCCGGCCTCCGCCTCCTTCAACACCCCGATGATCTGCTCTTCCGTGTGCCGCTTGCGTGTCATGCTGAGCCCTCCTGCCTGCGTTATATCAGGCCCGGACTCAACTTTCAACTGGCCCAGTTTTCGGGGGGAAGGTCAGAAGGATGATCCTTCGATTATTTTCCAGATTGGAAATCACAAACTCAACCCAGTTAGTCGGATTATTGATGAAAACAAAAAGCTGGACCTGGTTACGATTGATCTAACGGGCATTGACGTTGACCAGCTATCAACTTTGCCAAACGTCGGTTCTTCATTTCATGAACCGTCTCGTTGGCCACCGGCTGAAGTGAAGCAAGGTAACTTTGTCTTATTCGGCGGCTTTCCTTGGAAATGGAGAAAACAGCTCTCACCTATCGACTTTGAGTTTGGAATTTTCAGTTCAGGGGCTTGTCATGTCACATCAGTTTCCGAGGATCATATCATGTGCCGGTTTGAACGAGAACACTGGATCTCATCATGGCAAGAAGGGCCACCCTTGGATCTACATGATCTTGGTGGACTGAGTGGTTCTCCCGTATTCGTAATACGACCGCTCTTTTTTGAATTCATCGGTATTACTCGTGAATTCTCGCCGGGTCTTGACTCGTTAGAAATCCGAATTGCAAAATATCTAAATGCCGCCGGCTCAAAGGTCAGTGGAGGTTAGACTCCTTGATAGATGATTGGCTGGATATTCTGCTAAGCGGTGCTTTCGAGGTTACGCTGCCGACGCTGACTCTGAACCAAGGAGATTCGGTTCGCTTCCGTGGAAGTGGATGTCTTAATTGGCATGCGAATTCGGGTGTCCGCGTTCTTGCCGATACGGATGGAGCAGCGGAACTGCTTAGGAACTCCGGCCATCTTGGTATATCCCCAGGGCAAGTTCTACCTCGCGAGACATACGTTTCGGCCATTGGGCGTACGTTGGACGGCTGGGACGCATCAACCAATCCTGTGCCACTTCCAGGTCCCAGTGTCCACGTGGATTCCCCTAACGTCAATTGGGGCTTCATCAGTCGGGGCTTATCCCTTACACGTGCGAAGAAGGACCAGGAACACCGTCGTGTCCTCCGCGGCCTCTTGGGGCCGCCGCCAAAGGATTGGATCAGAATGACTGAAACAGAAGTTCGTAATGAGTATTTTGGCTATAAATCTTTTGAACGGGACTGGTTGTCGGCAAAGACTCGGTTGGGACCTATCGTTGCTCGACGGCGCTCGGACCAGTGGTTTGAGATAAAAGTCCTGGCCGAGGAGGCATCCCCTGGCTCAGAGCCTCATGACATTCTCTTCGCAGTTGCCACGGCATTTGCTTTCGTACTTGGGCATCGCCTTTTTGTCCGAGGGTTCGAAGACCTTTTGCCGAACCGCGAAACACGATATTTGGCAGCGCCGGATGTAGAGCCAACCAGAAATTGTCTGCCCATGCCGCTCGGAAAGGGGTCCGCCTATCTGGACCGTGTGGAGGTCCTTCTCGGACAGGCCATCGATTTTTTCCTCACACCTGAAGGCAAGCAAGTCGCACTGCATCTCTATGTGTGCTGGAACACGGCAGACGACGTCCTCTCTAAGCAACTCGCGATAGCCAGTATCTCCGTGGAAGCGTTACTCCGCCTTGTACCTCCCCAAAGCTTTTCAGATGCGGACCCTGGCTGGACTCCGGATGATCGAGCGCTACTAGAAAAATGGTTGGAGGAAAACAAAAATCGCCTCTCCCCGCGCTTCGTCAACCGTGTCAATGGATTCATGGGGTCGCTCGGCGACAAACGGCCTAAGGACATCCTCTGGGATTGGCAGAGACGAGGGCTGCTCGGTGTTAATGATGATGACATCGATGCTTGGCAGAAGACTAGAAACCCAGCGACCCACGGTGGGTTTTCCTCGCGCCCACCAGGACCGGATGAATTACAGACTCAATTTGATCGCTTCTACCGAGTGCTCAATTTGATGAATCGTATTGTCCTCGAGCTTATCGGCTACAGGGGGTTGTACGTGGATTACGCCCGGCCGGACTGGCCCGAAATCGACTTCCCTGCGGCAACATTTCCTAACAGTTGAGAGCGAGTGGCATTCAGACACGCTCGGTTTCGGGGCACCATCAAAAAGTGGATCAAGTTCTAATTTTTACGGTGAATACGATATCTCGATAAGTATTATTACCCTCCATCAGATGGCGCTCCTTCAATTACTTTCTGTTCCTCCTCAGTCACCCCATACAATTCATAAACACGCTCATCAATCTCGCGGTCGGTTTTTTCGATTTGGCGCTTCAATTGTTCAAGCTCGTGGCCTTTAGTCCCATGCTCGCGCTTCCGCAGATCAAGCATGACATCCACCAACTTCACAAGATCATCGTGGAGTTTCCTTTCTTTAGAGTTATTGAAATCAATCGTGCGGATGGGAAGCAACTCAATGTATTGGCGATTGTACGCGAAAAAACCTCCGCGGAAAGGAGTGCTGATTTTTTGGAGATTGAAATCGAGAAGTTTACTATTGAGAAGCGCCGTGACATAGAGCGGATGAAGCTTTACATCTTTCTTGAGTACAATTCCATAACCGCCTCCACCACCGCCACCGCTTCCCACGAAATAATACAGACCATTTATATCACAGGTAAAAGATGCATTGCTGGCAATGGACGGCGTTAGAATCTTAGGCTGATCAAATTCGACTAGATTTTGTGTTCTACTGAATGCATACCATCGTGGGCCATGCCATTTCCCATCTTCTCGACTCTCTAACATCTTCTTATTCAGTTTAAGGTATTCCCAGCATTTAGGGAACATCTCCTCAAACTCTTCTGCTGGAATCAATGAGGCACTCTTCTCTTTCACATGATAAGGAAAAACCACATAGCGGGTTGGTTCTACTATGCTATAGCGTCGGATATCTAACGATCCCTTAAGAAGCGGTTTTAACAGAACGGCCTCAATTTGGTGAACTTCATTCGTGGCTGGAGAAAATACCCTCACAAGTTTACCGATAGAAGTCGTTTCTTTTTTCTCTACAATAAATATCTTATCGGCACCTGTAATCAACCCCTGGAAAATTTTCTCACAAAGGTCTCCCAAGAAAGGGCCCGCCACTTTTACTTTCTCTACGACAGCCGCTTCCTCACCAAAACTAAAACTCCACGGTGCTTCCGTGACCTGTTTCTTTGGAAGCTTTCCGACCCGCATGCGGTCGTCCTGATATTCTTCATGCTCACGGATGATCTGGAGTTGTTTATCCGGATCTTCCAGTCTGGCCACGTCGGCATACTTGAAAGCGCCGTCCTTGCCCTTTTGCAGAAAAAGCAGGCAGGTGTAGGTGCTGGCTTCTTCGAAGATTTGATTGTCGCGGAAATTGACAACTTCCATCAAAACCTTCTGCTCGGCGATCAGCTTTCGCAATCCTTGTCCGTAGGCCGCCTGGAAAAATTTGTGCGGGAGGATGAAACCGAGGATGCCACTGGGTTTCAGGAGCTTCAGCCCTTGTTCCACAAACAAAGCGTAGATGTCATAGTTGCCGGTGGCCGAGACGAAATTCTCGTTGAAAAAAGCCACTTGATCTTTCGGAAGGGTCTGTATGCGAACATAAGGCGGATTACCGATAATGATATCAAACCCGCCCTCGTTCACCATGATCTTTTGGAAATGGTCTTTCCAGTCAAACGGCTTGGTCTGGGTCCAATCCTCTTTGAAAAAACTCTGTAGACTGAGAACGTCGCCGGTAATCAGCGAATTGCCGCATTGGATGTTGTAGTCAAGCGTTGGAAGAACCGCCCGGCCCGGGACGATGCCGTGCTCGCCCTCCAACATCTTGAGCATCAGGGAAAGGCGGCTGACCTCCACCGCCTGTTCATCTAAATCCACGCCGAAGACATGCTCCAGAACCAGTTTGCGTTTATCGAAGACATTCAACTCCGACCGTGTCTCAAGCGATCCTTCATCAAACGAAAAGGGCGCTTGGTCCTCAAATATTTTATCCAGAGTCTTCTTGCGCTTCCCCCAGGCTTCTTTCTTGAGATTCTGATAATAAACTTCCAATTCCTTATACGCTCGAATTAGAAACGAGCCCGAACCGCACGCAGGGTCCAGAATGCGGAGGGTTTGTATCTCTTTCGGCTTTCGCTCGGACAGGAACCGACCGACTGTATTTTTGACGATGTAGTCCACGATATATTCCGGCGTGTAAAAGATTCCACCGGCTTTCAGTACTTCCGGCTTGGGCTCATACTTGACCCGTTTCTCGGTCAGTTGTCTCCTCGTTGGAGCACCATGTCCTTCAAGGTTTCGCCGTAGGATAACCGCCGATCTTCGCAGGCACGGATGAAAATAATTCGGTCCAGGATTCTCTGGACATCTTCTTTGAGTTGAGACTCCGTGATCCCCGGCTGATTCCTGTAGATATCTTTGGCCAGGACTTCACGCCATCGCTTCATGTCCTCCAAGATTTCTTTGTCTACGGGCCGTCGAAGCTTTGCCAGCTTCTTTGAGAGAAGCGTCCGATCCAACAGTCCGGATTCAACGGATTCTTTGGACAGAAGCCACAGTTCATCGAATTTCTCTAAGAAGTGATCATACGTGAGGTCCAAACGAAGACCGGCTTCAAGATTTCTTTTGTTCGGTCTGATGGTGACGTCAAACAGGCGGAATTCTTCAAAATCGGTCAGGAGCACCCAGTTGACGGTGCGCTTGTTATAACCGTAAGTGATGGCCTGAGAAACGACTACCTCACCGGTCAACTTGATCTTGGGCGGTTTAGCCTCGATATAGATTTTCGGAGAACCGTTGATTCTCAGTGAGTAGTCTACGCGGTCTCCGGAAATGTTTTCCTCCAGCCCGACCTCGTTTCGGTCCTGCGTGTTCCAGCCCAACGCCTGAAGCAGAGGCTCGATGAAGCCGGTCTTGGTCTCGGATTCGTTGTACTTGCCGATCTTCCCGGCAGCCTGCTCACGATTGAATTTCTCGATGAGCTGCCGAATCTGCTCTCGTGCCGCGGCTTGAGTCATAAAGACAGGCATCCGATTGAAGGGATGCCCGCATCATAGCAATTCCGAGGGGGCAAATCAATGCGGGATACAGGGGAGAAGGTTCGCGGAGGCAGGCATTGTTCGCGGAGGTAATCGATCACCCAGAGCGTGGAGCTTGCCTCCGCTCTGGGACCATTGATCTCCGCGATGAAGCTACGCGTCGGTCGGCACGGAGCAGTTCCCTGATGAACTGCCGGGCCGTGACCGTGGACCAGTCCCGGGCCCCCGTCGCTTTCCCGATCAGCATCCCTTCCCGATCCAGAATAAAAGTGGCCGGGATGGCCAGCACGCCGTAGGCATCGCCGACCTCCCCCTCCCGGTCCAGAAGTATGGGGCATTCGATCCGATGCCTGTTGCGGAAGGTCTCGACCCGGGCGGGCGGTTCTCTGAAATTGACGGCCAGAAGCGCCAAGTCCTCATCCTGAAAATCCAGATGGAGCCTGTTGATCATGGGCATTTCGCGGATGCAGGCCCCGCACCAAGTGGTCCAGAAGTGGAGAAGAACGATCTTTCCTCGAACCTGGATGAGACTGATCCGACGGCCGTCCAGAGCGGCGATCTTGAAATCAGACCCGGCCCTTCCCATCCAGTTCCACATGATTCCAAGGGAAGGCAGTCCTGGCATTCGGTGCGGAATCGGCTGGCGAGAAACGAGTCGGGCCGTCATAAAGACCCCCTCAATCCAGTAGCAA
Source organism: Nitrospirota bacterium (assembly GCA_016200255.1). Lineage (GTDB taxonomy): Bacteria > Nitrospirota > Nitrospiria > JACQBZ01 > JACQBZ01 > JACQFA01. The sequence goes on from JACQFA010000031.1 coordinate 5,727, forward strand.
CACGACACAGAACACACCGTCCAAAGCTAAGTACACGGCATGACTATGGTAGCGCGGGACTGACCCGGTGTCTATACCACGAAAGGTCTGCTTTGGAAGAAAAAAGGGGCTAGGCCGATATAACTCAAGAGAGGTAGGGAAACCGGCCGGATCATTTACTGGCCTGAGAGCCCCTGGAACCGTCCGTCCTTGAAGACGGGCGCCGCATCGCCGAAGGTCTTTTTCCGAAGCGCTTCCATGAACTCCAGCGTGATCACCTCCAGACCTTCCTCCTGTGCACGCCGCTCCACTCGCCCCTTGATCATCTTCTGTAGAAAAAAAGGGAGCCGCGAAAGACGCTCGCCGGCTTCCTGGGACCAGATCATATGAATCACTTCTTCCTTCATTGAGACAATTTTCGGACCGCCCTTGGGGGTGTAGAGACACCAGATATCCTCGTCCATGTAATCGCCGTGAGAGGCGAACGGCCGGGCGCGGCATCCCCCGCACAGATCGGCATACTCGCAGTCGCCGCATTTGCCCTTCAGCGCCGGCCGACGGAGATCGTCAAAAACGGGGGAGGCGTCCCAGAGCCGATCAAAACCCTCCGTGCGGAGGTTCCCGACCGAGATCGGCATGAACGGGCAGGGCGTCAGGTCCCCATCGGGAGTGATGCGGGCATAATGCGCCCCGGCCAGACAGCCGCCGGCCTCGTAACCCTGGGCCTTCGTGATCGGGCTGTCCGGGTTTTTCTCGTACGCGATCCGCTTGAAGTGCGGCGCGCATCGGGACCGGATAAACATTCCGGGATAGTTCTGCTGAGCGTCCACCAAATGCCCCAGGATCTGCTCGTATTGTTCCGGCGTGATATCGGACATCGCCTCGCCCCGGCCGGTGCAGACGAGAAAGAAGAGATTGAAGACGCGGGCCCCCTTGTTGTAAGCGAACTCGATGAGAAACGGGATCTCCTCGTAATTCATCCGGCCGGCGGTCGTATGAATCTGGAACGGAAGCTCGTTCCGGCGGCAGGCATCGATCCCGCAGAGCGCGCCCTCCAGCGAGCCGGGCAGCATGCGAAAAGCGTCATGCCGGCCGGGATTCAGCGAATCCACGCTGATCGAGACGCCCATCACCCCGGTATTTTGAAGTTCACGGATCTTCGCATCCGTCAACAGTGTGCCGTTCGTTCCGACCACGACCATCATGCCCTTTCCGGCGGCATACTGCGAGATCTTCGACAAATCCTTTCGAAGGAGGGGCTCACCGCCGGTCAGAACCAGGATCGCGGCCGGATTCACCCGCGCCATCCCGTCAATCACACGGAAACATTCTTCCGTTGTCAGCTCATCCGCCGATCCCGCGTCGCGTTCTCCGGCCGAGAGGTAGCAATGCGTACAACGGAGGTTGCAGCGTTTGGTGAGATTCCAGGCGATTAAAAAGGGTTTGAAATCGGACATGCTCTAGTTAGGGTACCGAAGTTTTCAAGCGATGTCCATACCCCGAACGGGCTATTTTCATGAAGGAACCACCGGATTTTATAGCCCGATCGAGGTAACCGATGGACTGATGGGTTTGAAGAGTGAGGGACTTTCGGTTGTTACTTGAATCGGACCAGGTCGTTCACCAACACATCGTCCCCGATGAGAATCCGCCCGATCGCCGTATCATCGCTGACCTGATCAATGACGATCTCGCCGACGATTACCGGAGTGGGTTTCGGAATTTCACCCGTCTCGGGATCGTTGACCTTGTCAAGATAGGCCTGGACATAACCGGTCATACCGGTGACCAGGCCCTTGTTGGTACCGCCGCTCAGACTGACCTGGGTGGCATTCTTGCTGACGATCTTCATATCCGGAACGCGGGGGACCGCTTTCGAAATCGCCTCGCCCAGCGAGACGACGTCATCCCGAGTGATCTCCATCTCCCGCCGTCCTTTGAAACTCAAGGGATGCTCGTCGGCATACATCACGGCCTTGTTCCGGCTCAATAGACGCAGTTCCATCACGATCGTCTTCTCGGTTCGGGAAAACCGGGTCACGCTTCCCGAAATCACGCCGTCGATCATTCGCTTTTCGATCAGGCCCTGAATGGTTTCACCGGCATCCCTCGCCGAGAGTCCCCGCAGGGGTTCCCGCTCGTAGAGATCCAGACGGCCCGATTTGAACACGACGGTGGTCAGAATATCCGGAATCGTTTTGATCAGATCCCCGGCCTGGCCGGTCTGGTCCGTGAAGTCCATGACGGCCACGCGAAATTTATAGTTTTCGATCGAGACGTCCTCGCGGGGGCGCAACGGAGCGCTCAGCGGCGGAAGGAGGATCTCGCCACCGCATCCCCAGACCCAAAGACAGCAGGCCAACAGAAAAAAAGATTTTCTCATGCCCCCGTGACGCGACCCTGTCATCATATCAAACCCCTATTGATCAGCGGACCCTGGACCTAGCCCATTCCCCGACATCAATCGGATTGGCCAGCTCCGCGGCTCTTTTGTAGGCCTCCCGGGCCTCCTTCGGTTTTTTCATCCGCTCGTCGCAGTAACCCAGCCAGGCATAGACCTGGGAATAGGACCACCGGCTGCTGAGCAGTGCATTGAAGATCCGAACCGCCTTGTCGCATTGGCCCCGGCGCGCGGCGATCTCGCCGAGATAATAGGTGGCCTGCGAATCCAGCCGCCGGGCGCTCAAGGCCTGCTGGACGTAGTTCGTCGCCGTGACCAGCGATTTCTCAGCCGCCTCCGGAGCCAGGTTCGGAAAAGTTGACTCCACCAGGTGGGTAAAACCCATGTTCAGGAGAGTGTACGGATGATCCGGCTTGGCGTCCAGGACCAATTGATAGCAGATCCGGGCCCGGACGCCGTGAATGCCGCGAACCTGCGTCCATTGCTCCGACAGAGTATTATCGGCGGGCTTATCGCGCATCATGACGTTGCGATGGATATCGCCGCGCCGCAACAGATCTTTGATCGGCTGGTCTTTTTTGCAATCGATCGGATAGTCGGCCTCGCGAATCGGAACCGGCCCGGCACAGGCCGTGAGCAGGAAGAACGCGGATAAGCCGAAGAGACAGACAGATTTGCTGCAACGCATCAGGAACACAGTCGTGGATTGCGACATGAGTTAAAAGAGCCCTCCCGCACAAATTGGAGACATGCTATCACGCATCGAGCCGTCCTGTCAATTCCTCCCCCGTCTTGCCATTTCAACGCGTCTCCATTATAGTAGGGATGTCATGCAGGGTGCCCCTGCAAAACCAGTGATCCATTTGACATGAGTTGTCATACCGAGGAGCCACTTATGAAAAAAACCCATCGATCGTTTCTCGTCATTTTTTCGCTGATCCTGATTTGCACCGGATGTGTCAGCCAGCAGAGTTTTCAATCCGTGGTCCAGCAATTGGAACGGGAACGCCTGCAGAACGAACAGCTCCGGAAGGAAATGGATCAACTCAGAACGGAGGCGGCGAAACACAAGGAAGACTCCGCGCGGCTGGCCGGTGAAAACCAGACATTGTTGAAATCGGCACAGGAAGATAAAACAAAGACGGATGAACTGTCGGCCCAGGTCGAAAGCCTGTCCAGGGATGTCGCCCGGTTTTCGAAGAAAAAAGGGGGGGCGGTCGTCGTCGCAAAAAAGCCGGATATGTCCTGGGCCAAGGGACTGTCGGACGAATTTCAAAAAACCTTCCGGGACGAAATAAAAAAAGGGGATGCCCAGCTCAAACAGACACAGGATCGGCTGACGTTCGTTTTAGAGGAACCACTTTTATTCGAGCCGGACGATGTGGAGATCACCAAGGAAGGAGAGGACATCCTTGTTAAACTCGGCGGGGTTTTGAAAAAAGCGAATGGGCGGCAGATCGTGGTCGGCGGCCATCTGGATGACGCGCCGATCGCGCCGTCCATGGCCAAGGAGTTTCCGACGGCCTGGGAGTTCACCGGAACCCGGGCCGTTTCGATTGTGCGGTTTCTCGAAGAAGAGGACAAGATCAGCGGGAAGATCCTGACGGCCGCGGCGTATGGCGCCACCCGCGCCGTCGCCGCTAACTCGACCGACTCGGGCCGGGCCCAAAACCGGCGGATCGAGGTGACGTTGCTGCCATAATGGAAAATAACCAGACGCAAAAAAGCGACCGACGAGAAACCGACGCACCCCATCCGGGGTCCGCCGGACTTTTAACAGACTACGACGTCTTTCTCTTCAAACAGGGGAATCATTCCCGGCTGCATGAAAAGCTGGGCGCTCATCCGATCACGAAGCAAGGCATGAAGGGAACTTATTTTGCGGTATGGGCGCCGAATGCCGAACGGGTTTCGGTCGTGGGCGATTTCAATGATTGGAATCCGGCGGCCCACCCGATCGAAGTCCGGAAGGATGAATCCGGGATCTGGGAGGGATTTGTTCCCGGAGTCGGCCCGGGCGCCCTTTATAAATATCATCTCGTTTCCAGAAATAAACCGTTTGAGGTGGATAAAGGAGACCCGTTCGCCTTCGGCTGGGAATGTCCGCCCAAAACATCCTCCCGGGTCTGGGATCTGAACTATGCATGGGGCGATCAGGCTTGGATGGCCGACCGGCATCGGCACAACGCACGGGCCGCCCCGATCGCCATTTATGAAGTCCATCTCGGTTCATGGAGGCGCGTCCCCGAGGAAGGCAATCGTTCGTTGACCTATCGGGAACTGGCTCCGGCCCTAGCCGACTACGTCAAGGAGATGGGCTTTACCCACGCCGAGTTGATGCCTATCACGGAGCATCCCTTCTACGGTTCATGGGGGTACCAGACGACGGGCTATTTCGCCCCGACCGGGCGGTATGGGACGCCGCAGGATTTCATGTACCTGATCGATTATCTCCATCAGCGGGGGATCGGCGTGATCCTGGACTGGGTCCCCTCCCACTTCCCCTCGGACGAACACGGGCTGGTTTATTTTGACGGGACACACCTCTACGAACATGCCGATCCTCAAAAGGGATTTCATCCCGACTGGAACAGTTATATTTTCAATTACGGCCGGAACGAGGTGAGGGCGTTTCTCATCAGCAGCGCGCTGTTCTGGCTGGAGAAATATCACATGGACGGCCTCCGTGTGGATGCCGTGGCCTCGATGCTCTACCTGGACTACGGCCGCAAGGAGGGCGAATGGATCCCCAACGAACACGGCGGCCGGGAGAATTTCGATGCGATTCATTTTCTCAAACAGCTCAATGAAGCGGCCTATGGGAAATTTCCCGATGTCCAGATCATGGCGGAGGAGTCCACCGCCTGGCCGATGGTCTCACGGCCGACTCATGCGGGGGGACTGGGTTTCGGGATGAAATGGAACATGGGCTGGATGCACGACACGCTGGACTATTTTTCAACCGACCCCCTCTATCGCAAATATCACCATAACGAACTGTCCTTCAGCCTCTGGTATGCCTTCACCGAAAACTTCGTTCTGCCGCTCTCCCACGATGAGGTGGTGCACGGCAAAGGATCGCTCATCGGACGAATGCCCGGCGATGAATGGCAGCGCTTCGCCAATCTCCGGTTGTTGTACGGCTATATGTACGGCCATCCCGGGAAAAAGCTGCTGTTCATGGGCGGAGAGTTCGGCCAGGTCCGCGAGTGGAAACATGATGAAAGCCTTGAATGGCATGTCCTTCAATTCCCCCGCCACCGCGGACTGCAGCAGTGGCTTCGGGATCTTAACCGCCTGTATCGAGCGGAACCGGCCCTTCATGAACTGGATTTCGACGCGCAGGGATTTGAATGGATCGGTTCCAACGACTGGGAACAGAGCATCGTCAGCTTTCTCCGAAAAGGAATGACCGCGGATGAGACCGTCCTGGTGGTTTGCAACTTCACGCCCGTTCCGCGCCATGATTATCGAATCGGCGTTCCCAGGGGGGGCTTCTGGCGTGAGCTGCTTAACAGTGATGCGACTTCGTACGGGGGAGGCGGCCACGGAAACAGGGGAGGCGTCGAATCCGCCCCGACCCATGCGCACGGGCGGGAAACTTCCATCTCTCTTTTTCTGCCGCCTCTCGGAATCCTCTTCTTAAAGAACGACGGAGAGGGGTCCGGATGAAAACCATGCCGGGTCATCCATCAATTGCGAAGAATAACCTCGGCATCCACAAAGTGATCAAAGAGCCGGCCGGCCTGCTTTCCTTCCTTGTGATAGACGCCTTGAACCAGTGCATGGTCTCCTTCCCGCACTTTTGGAATGGTCGGGCTGTAGACCTGGACCGGTTGAACCGTACCGGATGATGAAGCGGAATCCTCGTCCAAGATCAGAAGCAGAAACTCGCTTCCCCGACGGCCCGTCTGCATCTCGATCGATCGGACGAGGCCGGTCACCACGACCCGATGACCGTCGTACCGGCCCGGTTCCGCGGCCAGGTCGCTCACCGTGACGAGCATCGGAAGTTCTTTGGGAGGCCCTTTCGCCAAAAGGAGATCGGAAGACGCAAGCAACACCAGGAGCCCGGTCAATATCGGCAGGCTTGCCCGGAAAACTCCTTTTAAGCATCGCTGGAAATATATTTCAGGAGGTTTAGTCATGAGACGTTTTTCTCAAAAGGACCACCGCCTTTCCGGACTTCGGATAGGCCTCTTGCTTTTATTATACACCGCAATCGTCGATCCCGGCGGCCTGTCGGCCGATTGGACCGGAAGCATTGAAAATCAACCGGGCCCGGTTGCGCAGGAAATAGACAGCCCGGATGCCAACGGCAAGATATTGGTCGAGATCTTTCTGGCCCCGGATCGCCGGAACGACCTCGAGGCGATCAAGAAAGCGTTCGAGGCCGTCTCGGTCACCCGGGTCCGGATTCAGTTTTTCCGTCTAGGAAACCCGCCGACGAATATCGCGATCGGAAACAATGTCCCGGCCGCCGTGGCGCGGCTGGCAATCCGCCTGGCCGTCGCTTACAACCGGGATATCAAGTCCATCCTGCCCCAGTTTCGATTCTTTCCGGATCATATCGCGATCGGGACATCGGCCTTTGATGAGAAATCAGAGATCCCCATCCGGCCGGACGATCTGGCCCGGCTCTCCGATCCCGCACTGACCACGGCGCAGTTTCATGAGCTCTACCGGCATCTCACAGGCGAAGACAAAAGCAATCCGACCTATCTGGACAAAGACAAGACTCAGGGCAGTTGAAGTTCAATGGACGGTTCAATCGGGTGAAGCGGTATCAAGGCCGTCTCCAGACGGTATCCGGTTTGAAACCCGTATAAAGGAATGTCGACCTGGGCGGCGTCAAACTGAAAATTCATAGCGGCCTTCCCGTCGGCCGGAATCGTCACCTGCCGTGCCTGGACTTTCATATAAGGATGCCAGGCAATCACATCATAGGTGCCGGGCGGCAGATCCGGAATGGAGAAACTGCCGTCGGGTCCCGTGACCGAAAAATAGGGATTCCCGACCGCCATGCCCCACGACTGCATGAAGTCATGCACCCCGCACTGGGTCCGGAAAATATAATGTCCGTTTCGCAACTCGATCGGTTTGACGGCGGTGCTGTTGGGCACGATCGGTTTATTGAACATCGCAAAGGTGTAGTTGTCCTGCAGCGAATACCCCTGAATATCATGCGCGATCGGGTCCTTGTTCACCAGCGTGATGGGATGATGATTACGGACCGAGGTTACGAAGGGACCGATCCGGCAGGTATCAATCGTGAGCTCGGGATTGTAATCAAATTTTTTCCCCGCTTTGACCCCCACCACCGCGACCACCACATTCCGGAATCCTCCGTCTTCGGACATCTCAAATTCCTTGAGAAGCCGGTTCGCCTTACCGTCTGAAACTTTTCCGCAGAAGTCGATGTTCGGGGAAAAGATCAGATGGAAAATGCGGGTGGGAGGCCGCGTCCCCTGCAGCATGACCTTCCCGGAGAGGGTTCCTCCATGGGAAACGACGATCTCGTCATATCCCCAGCCGAACGACCCGATGCCAAAAAAAACGATGCCCGCGAAGGCGGCCGCAACGATGAATGAATTCATCGCTCGCATGAACCGGATCCCCTTGTCAACAGTACGGCGCTTCACAACTCTCAAGATGATCATGGGGATGTGCTTCAGGCCCGACCCGGAATTTTTCCTGCCGCTCATATTCCGGCCGAACGACCCGGCTGGAATCAAACTCAAAATTGATCGCAACGCTCCCGTTCGCCGGAACCGTCACCTCCTGTTCGATCGGCTTCATGTGCGGATGCCACGCCACCACTTTATACGTCCCCGGAGGCAACCGGTCGATCGTGAATTCCCCATCCCGTTTCGTTTTGGCATAATACGGATTGTCCACCACAAACCCCCAGCTCTGCATGAACTCATGCATCCCGCAGATCATCTGGGCAATCCGCTTCCCCTGCTGGAAATTCAACACCCCGCCTCTCGGCTCGCTGGAGACCGGCAACGGAAAATTCAGGATGATATTCCCCTTCTCATTTTGAAAAACCTGCCCGTTATGGATGATCGGATCTTTATTGACGATCGAAATCCGCTGGTGGTTTTCCAACACCGTCACCAGCGGATGCGCATGGTGCAGCTTTCCGGCCTCATTCGTCGTAAACTGCTCGTTCACCGGAACATCGGCCGGATGAAACATGCAGTCCACCGTGACCATCTCTTCTTTCAGATGAGGAAACGGTTTTCCTTCCTTGACCTTTTCAACCGCGACAATGGTGTCCTGCATCCCCCCATCCGGCGACACGATAAACTCTTCCAGACGGACATTCCCCTGGCCATCCGAAATCTTCTTACAGAACGGCCCGAAGGGATAGAGCACCAGCGGAAAAACCCGCGGCTCAGGGATCGGACCTTTTAAAACAACCTTCCCGGTAATGGCCCCGCCGTTGCTCACGGCGATCTCGTCATAACCGAAAGCGACGGAATGTCCCGATACCGTCAAGACCCCGACCAGAACCAGCCCCACGCCAACCGCATTGAATTTTTTCATCGTCCTCGCCCGCCTTTAAAGACGACGATCGGAGCAGGGACGTTCCCTGCTCCGATCGTATCGTTCAATCGCGTCATTGTTATTTTTGCAACATCGACAGCGGCCCAAGAATTTTTTGGTCCGCGTCGGACAGGTTCTCCGGAGCGCCTTCTTTCGGCGCTTCGGCCGTCCGGCCTCCTGGCTGACCGCTGTTCAACGGAAGAATACGACGATCCCCCGCCGGCACAACCCTCAGATAGCCCCACTGCCCGGCCTGGGCATACGGCATCCGATGGTTTTGCCAGATATAATCCCCCGGAATGTGGAATGGACCGCCGGCGCCCTCTTGGATATAGGCGTCCAGATACTCCGCCCCGCCGAACTGAAGGCTGCTCAACATGTCCGCCCCAACCATATTCGGTTTGAACGGCCATTCATGGCCTTCGATGCTGAAGACCTGGTTCTGTTCGTTGAAGGCCCCGAAGACATGGATTCGCACCGGATCACCCGCATGCGCCATGATCGTCGGCGTTACAGGCTCCGACTCTCCCGTCACGCAGGCCGTGAACATGTTGCCCATTTCACAGCCCTTCTCCTCACGGAAGGACCACGGCTCCGCCCGTCTTCGGATCCCGATACTTCGATCCCCTGGGGCCGACGATGATCGCACCGAACAGCCCGTCTCTCACGTTGTTGATGAAATTACCCCAGTCCCAGACCAAGGCCGCTGTCTCCCCGTACTGCGGAGGCGCGTAGTAGGTATAGGTCCGGCTCTTTCCCGGCGCCACGGTCTGATCCCCGGGATTATTACCCACATTCATCCCCTGTGAATCGTTCGGATCAAACGCCAGTAAGTCGGCCGAAAACGAGGCACGGCTCGCCTTCATCTCGTTCTTCAGATTGATCTTGATGCAGTCTCCCACGTTCACATGCAGCGTCAGCGGCATCGGTGCAAAACCGCCTTCCGCCACCTTCGACTTCTCCCCTTCAAGCATATAGATCTTGCCCATCGGGTTCGCCACCTGAAGCTTGCGGTCAAAATCCACGTCGATCATATCGGGCGCATTGGCATTGTACTTCAAGGCCCGGTCGACCGCGATGACGTTGAACGTCTTCACCGGCGCATCCGCCGGACAGACCGACTTGGCCGAGGCCGGAATCT
>JACQFA010000038.1 GCA_016200255.1 Nitrospirota bacterium
CGGCATCTCGGTCGCACTGAACATGACCGCCTTCGGATTGATTGTGGCCGTCCCGTTGATTCTGTTTTATGCGTTTTTACAGTCCGGAACCACTAAGATTGTCGACTCGGTCGATCAGTATTCGACCAAGCTCGCCAATTTTTACGCCACCCGTGAGCCGGTGTCCTCGGAAAGGAGCCAAGGAAATGTTGCCGCGATCCCGAAGACGAGCCCGGCATCATGAATCGACAGACCTCGACCTGACGCCCATGATGAACCTGATGGTGGTGCTGGCCCCTTTTCTGCTCATCACGGCCGTATTCACGCGGCTGGCGATTTTGGAGATCTATCTGCCCCCGCCCGCATCGGCCGAGTTGATGAGCAAGCTGCCATTGCCGGAGGAACAATTGGTCCTCACGATCTCGATCACCGAAAAGGGACTGGTCGTGGCCAGCGGGACTAAGATCATCAGCCTCGTCCAAGCGACTGCAAACGGACATGATCTCCAGTCTCTTTCGGCTGTTCTTCAGCAGATCAAGGCCCGGTTCCCGGGAGTGGACAATGCGATCATTCTGAGCAAACCGGACATTCCGTATGAACAGTTGGTTCAGGTGATGGATGCCTCGCGGGTTGCTTTTGTAATGGTGGACGGCAAGAAAACCAGTTATTCCCTGTTTCCCAACATCTCCCTTGGAGAAGTCCAATGAGGCTCCGGTCGCGATTCTCCGAAAGAAGGCAAGGATCATCGGCCGTCTCCACGGTCTTGACCTTAACGTCGCTCGTGGACCTGTTCACCAACCTGGTGCTCTTTCTGCTTTATAACTTTTCGGGAGACGCATCGGCCATCCCTTCGGCTGAGCGGATGAAGCTGCCGGAATCACTGGCCGAGCTGATGCCGCATACCACCTTGACGATCATGATCACCCAAACCGACATCGCTGTGGACGGCCGAAAGGTGGCCGAGATCGGTATGATTCTTAGAGAGGACGATCTCCTGATCCCGGCCCTTAAAAAAGAGATGGACTACGCGGCCGAACGAGGAAAATATTTTGCGAACGCCGGCACGGGAAAGCCGTTTGAAGGCCGTGTGACCATCCTGGGGGATAGGCAAATCCCGTTCAGGCTTTTGGAAAAGGTGATGTACACCTGCAGCCAGTCTGAATTCAGTCAGATTGATCTCGCGGTGATCCAAAAAGAGTCCACATGAAAACGTCAACCCCCGAATTTCAAGATATCGACCGGGGTTTTAATCGAATCGCCTGGAGCTGCGTTCTGTTCTACGGCGCCGTGGCCCTCGGCATGAACCTGCTTACGGTCAAAACACCCGAGCGGCAGGATTACACCCATCTCTCTCCGCGCATCGCCAAGCTGATGATCGAGGCTTCAAAACCACAGCCGCCCCCTCCTGTCACGCGGGCCAAGAAAGAGGAGCCGAAGGACGAGGAAAAAGCCAAGGAAGGGAAGAAGGAGGAGCCCAAATAGCCGGTCCAGGAAGTGGCCAAACAGGAGGGCCCCAGCCCGGAGGAGATACGCACCCAACAGGAGGCCCAACGGAAAAAGAACATGGATGTGGCTATGAACAGCGGCCTTCTTAAACTTTTAAAGCAGTCGGACACAAAGACCGAGACGGTCCCGGATCAAAAGCTGAAGAAGGTTTTTTCAGAGATCAAGGGACTCAGCCAGGCACCCAAAGCGACACCGGGCGCCGCACTTCGAGGATCCCCCGGGTCAAGCCAGGGGATCGACGATATCGTGGCCAAGCTGGAGAAAACGATTAAAGAGACAAAGGGAACCAGTGGAGCCGTTGCCGGAAGCGGCGGAATCAATCCGATGATCGGAGATCTCCAAACGGATGTCGGCCGTTCGTCCCTTGCCGAACGCAAGACGACGGCGGTGGAGAGCCCGTTTCAGATCAAGGGATCCGAGGAAGGAAAGAGTCCAAGGACCTATGAATCGATCGCCCAGGTCGTTGATTCATATAAAGGCGGGATCAGTTTTCTGTACAACAAAGCTCTTCGTGAAAACCCGACCCTTCGCGGCACGGTGACGGTTGAATTTAGAATTGCAGCCGACGGCGACGTCATCGATTGCCGGGTGGTCTCTACCTCGATGAGCAATCCCCTGTTTGAAGAGGCGCTCGTCAAGCGGGTCCTCCAATGGAAATTCCTTCCAATCCCCGCTGGGGATGTAACGATTACCTATCCGATCGTGTTTTCGGTTTCCGGATAACGGACCCTAGGCATTGCATCGGGGGCAGGGCGAATCATGAATCGCCCCTACTTCGGTCGGGAATGACAGCGCAAACAGTCGGTGAAGGGAAAGGCCACCACGCCGTGGCATCGGCCGCAATATTCTCCTTTGATGATACGGTCCATGCTGACCGGATTCGCTCCCTGTCTCATGATAAAAATCGTGGGATGACAGTTATTGCAGTTGAGCCACATGGTATGTGGGGCATGGGGAAAGACGACATTGGGCACCGGATAAGCTTCGCTGATATTAAACACGATGTCGAGATTCAGGATCGGGCTGTCTTGAGGAGAGGGTGCGGCAAGCGATCCTTTTGGATGCAGGATGCCTTGTTTAATGGCCGCAACCCAGTCAATATCGCCCACCCCGGTTCTGGGAAGAACCTGCAACGCGATTGGGTGCCCTTCCGCATCCAGCCCTGATTTCAGGACCGCCTCCGATTTGGACGGTTTGGGCTGGGCGCAGCCGCTTAACAACATCGGCAATAAAAATACGACGACCGTGGAAAATCTATGGAGTCTGCAACCGTTTAACGACGATCTGAGCCAACCCATTTTGATAGACCTCTTTCCATGCGATATAAACGGCCGTGTCCGAACCGGCCAATGCGGGAGCCGATGAGGCCGTCAGCGGGGCGGCATTGAGCCGGGGGTCGTCCGATTCCCAGCGATCGCCCACCCGATGGCTGATATGGATTTGGGTGACCCCCTTCGCATTGTATTCCGTCCAGGCGAGGTATAGTGTCGGGCCGGCCTGCGCCAGCGAAGGGCTTAAGGCGTGCCGCGTCGGATCACGGTTGAGGCTTGTTCCATCGGCAACCCATGCACCGCTCTCCCATCGCTTTACCTGGAGTTGAGAGACTCCCTTCCCGTTGATTTCGATCCAGGAGACATAAAGAGTTTCACCGAGAACGGCGATGGAGGGGTTCAGGGCATGGTTTTCCGGATCCAGATTGAGACTCTGCCCCAGTTTTTCCCAGGCGGAGCCGTTCCATCGTTTGACATAAATCTGATAAAAATTATGATCGGATAATTCCGCCCATGTGACATGGGGGACCGATCCCAGAAATACGATGGCGGGTTCAATCGCATCCCGCGTCGGGGAGATATTCAGACTTTCGCTGCCGGCCGCGTGCCAGCCGTCCTCAGTTAAATATTTGACGTGGAGTTGATAGATCCTATCAACACCGTATTCGCACCAAGCCACGTACGGAGTCGGACCGGCGGCAGACAAAGCCGGATTCGCGGCGCGGTGGGCCGGGTCAAGATTTAGACTTTCGCCATCCGTGATCCATAGATCTCCCATGAGGTGTTTGATATAAAGCTGGGGGATATCGTTTGCGTTCAGTTCGATCCAGGCCAGATACGGGATCTTCCCGTTCGAACTTATGGTCAGATCAAAGGTCCGATGAGCTGCATCCATGTTCTGAGCCCCGCCGTCTTTCATCCAGCCGGAACGGCTCCAATGTCCGAAATGAATCTGGGGAATACCGTGCGCATTGAGTTCGATCCAACCCAATGACGGGAGAGCATTGGTAAAAACCAGGGAAGGGGTCAAGGCATGCCTTGAGGCGTCGACATCGGTAAAAAGCGATCGAGAGGCCTTGACCGGCTGTCCCACGTCAACCCAGTTCGGACCGGCAGGCAAGGCGGTTGAGGAACGAGCCCCGTCATCGGCTATCGCCCCATGATGAGGAAGCCCAACCGCAACGGCAACAACCGCCCCGGCTAGGATCCAGAGACGACCCATTCCAAGGCAATTCTCCACAGCGATGCTCCAACGTTTCAAGGGTATCCTTTTAAAGATCTCGCGGGAAACAAAAGCGCGACGGTTTTATTTCGGTCTTGAATGGCAACGGAAACAGTCCGAGATCGGAAAGGCGACAATACCATGGCATCGACCGCAGTACTCCCCTTTTAATATTTTAGCCATCGTTACCGGATTTGCACCCGCCCGCATCAGAAAGATGCTGGGGTGGCAATTTCTACAGTCCAACCACAAGGTATGGGGATAGTGGGGATAAACGACATCAGGAAGGCCGCTCACGGGGACTTTGAATATTATGTTGAAATCAAGCGCCTTCATCGTGACGGCATTCGGGTCCAGAGAGTCTCTGGGATGAATCACGCCTTGCTTGATCGCGGCGACCCAGTCCACATAACCCATTTTTGTTTTGGGCAGATAATCGAACGCCCGTGGATGTTCCTCTTCCTCTTGAACTTGGGTTTGATCCAGCGGACTGCCGGTGTCTGCGGGTGTTTCGGAAGGCGGCTGGCCGGGAGCGAGCGTCGTTGGAGTTTCCGTTGTCTGCGCCTCGATCCCGCTTTGCATATAAAAAAATAGGGCGACGAGCAGGAGCGCAATAAAGAACGCCCCGACCCGCTCACCCTGGTTAGTACGTAGCATGGTTTGAAGCCGTACCTATTTTTCGACCGTAATTTTCCCGGTCATCTGGTTGTGGATGAAGCAGAAATAAGGATACTCTCCGGGAGTTTTAAACGTGTGCGAGTAAACCGCGCCGGGCTCCATGACCGAGAAGATCTCTAATTCGTCAGTCGCGCCGGATCCCGGAATGCTGGCCAGGTTGTGTTTACGCTCATCCGTGTTGGTCCACTTAATTGTGTCCCCGATTTTGATTGTGATATCTTGAGGGTTCAATTTAAAGGCGTTTCGGATCACCGTGACTTCGTGCACGGTTCCTTCCTCCGCCTTGGCAGAAGAGGCCGGAAGAACCGCCAAAGCGATCCAAACACCGATAAAACCCAATACAACTTTTCCCATTTCCTAACTCCTTCCACAACAAAGCACTTGCCGAAAGTATATCGAACAGAAAAGGACTTGTCAATCGGTTACTTGGCTATTTCAAGCGAAGAAAGGTTTAGGGAATGAACTGATTTACTGGGCGGGAGGAGCGGGGACGAATGTGTGGAGGCGATGAGCCTCCAGGGCGACCACATTGCTCTTCTTCACATCCTGCACTAAGCGGCTTTGAACGATGATGTTGCTTGAAATGGTCCCTTCGGAGTTGCCGGAAACCACGCCGCACTTCCCGGTCTGAAAAACCGGTAAATTTTCCTCATCCAGGAACTCATAGTTTATACAGATATGGCGGGGTTCAGGGTTATTGTTTTTGACCTTGGCCGTCCATAAACACTCTGTCTTATTGAAGGTTTCCCATACAGAACCGGTCTTCCAAGAGTAATCGAGAACCTCAACATTGATATTGGGAAAATTGGTCGGTTTCGGAGCGGCGACCGGTTGCGTGACCTCTGCGGGTTTAGATGCGGCAACGGGCGTGGATCCATCGGGCGGTTTTTCCACTTTTGTATCCGCACCGGTTTTGTCTGAGGCGATTTCCGGTTGTACTTCTTTCTTTGCTCGGCTGCGTTTGGAAACCGTTACCTGGACCGAGACCATTTTATTTTTAACCTTCGCCATGATCGTGGCGCGGCCCGCCGACTCCGCCTTGACGAGGCCGTTCTTATCCACTTTGGCGATCGCAGAGTTTTTAGATTTCCAGACGACCGGCAGACCCTTTATTTCCCGGTTCTTTAGATCGGTTGCGAGCAGAGCCATTTGCTGAGTGTCACCCGTCGATAACGAAACCACCGATGGCAGAATCTCCAGTTTAGCCACAATTAGACCCTCAACTTCAACTTGAACAGACGCCGATATTCCTTGGCTGAATGCGGTAACGGTTGCGGTTCCAGGAGCCAACGCGGAAACGCTTCCCTGAGCATTCACCGTGGCAATGTTGGGGTTCTCCGAGGCCCAAGTGATGGATAGGTCGGATCGTTCGTGGTTGTTTGCGTCCAACGCCAAGATCGTGAGGGACTGCGAATCCCCGACAGAAAGAGGGGAGGTCAGGGGTTTAATCGTGAGTTTCGATAAAGGCTGTGGAGCGACCGGGGGCGGTGTTTCCGGGGCCTCCGATTTGGACAGGAGCTGTGGAGCGGTGATCGGCGGTGCTTGTTGGGGCGCTTCCGATGATGGAGGCGCTTGAGCCGGTTCGGGTTTCGTACAATTGGAAACGGAAAACAGTATTAGACAGGTAAAAAAAAGAGAAATCCCTGAGTGGGGAAAGTTTGGAAAAGAACGTCGAACGCCTTGCATGACGTAAACCTTCTGACTAATTTCTGCTAAACATCAAACCTCTATCCTTGCCGAATAGATTCGGATGAAAATAGCAGATTGTTTTATCAGGGAGCCTTGGCTCCCTCCCGAAACGGGTTCTCGCCGGCACGGAACCTTTCCAGCATCGGATCCACCGGAGGGGTGTCTTTAGGTTTCACATGACACCGCTGGCAGTCGCTCAGCGGAAATGCGATTCGGTTATGGCATCGTCCGCAGAATTCTCCAGAGGCGATCTTGGGCATCGTCTGGATCCGGTTGGCCTCCTTCGCATTCATCGGAAAGATGGCCGGATGGCAGTTGGTGCAGGTCAGCCAGAGCGTATGAACGAAGTGCGGAAATATAACATCGTCCACGAACTGGCTTTTGGTGAAGATCGCGATATCCAGATCAAAGGGAGGCATGGGTTTATCATTGGGGTCCAGCGAATCTCGGGGTTTTACCTTTCCTTCCTTGATCGAGGTGGCCCAATCAATCAGGCCGTAACGGTCCTTGGGAAGGTCCGAAAGCTCCAGGGCCAACGGGTGCTCAGCCAGGCCTGCCTTCTCGGCATCTCCCGCAAAACTCGTCGGATCGCCGGTGCCGGCGCACTCGCCGGTAACACCGCTGATATAAATGGGATCGCACGGAAGTTTCTTGGTCGCCGGTGCGGGCGATGCGGGTTTTTCCATCGGCGCCGGTTCGGCCGCATTCGACCGGCCGACACTTCCGCTCAAAGACGATGCAAGAACATAAATAACGACCGCGCTGATCATGACAAAAGCGCCGAGTTTCGCGAGATATTGACACTTCATACGAGTGACCCTCTCTTCTAGATGATGAGGATAGGTTGGGTGTCCCCGCTATTTTATAAATCCTCTGGCCTTTGGAATCACAATATCGCTCTTTCCGGCATGGCACCGGTCGCAGTAAATCGGAGGCCAGGCGACACGGCCGTTGTGGCATTTGCCGCAGAAATCGCCTTTGATGATCTTGATCATATTGATGTCATTTGACCCTTGTCGCATTTCAAAAATGGCCGGATGGCAGACTTTGCATTTGAATCGGATTCGGTGAAACCAGTGAGGAAAAACGACCGGCGGCATTCCGGCCTTTTCGGCATAGTGGTTAAGCGTGATGTCGCCGTATTCGGCTTTGGAGACTGTTGAAACGTCGAAAGCGAGGAGGAACCCGATCACTAGAATCGGTAAAAGGAGAACACCGACCAATCCTTGCTTTTTCATCGCCTACTCCCTTCTCCGAGGAAAAAATTGGCCCGCGACCGCTGTCAGCGCCGTCAAAAAAAACAGGTGGCGATCATAAACATATTTTTTGTTCTTTGTCAATAGAGCAGGTTCTTAACAACCCCCCCATTCGTGAAAAATCGAGGTCCGAATCAGCGCATCTTCGACAGATTGAATGAAAACTTTGCGATCTCTTTTCCGTCTTTATCCTGTACTACAAGCAGTGCGACCGAACTGGGATCGATTCCTTCGGCCGGAAAGTAGTAATCACTGGTAGCCTCAAAGGTTTTTCCGTCGTCAGAGGCTTCACCGGGCGGATTGTTCCAATACGTGGACGGAAACGTCTTGTCTCCGATCCGAAGAACGGCGGTGTAATCTTTTGAAAAACTGTCCGTATTTCCGAGCACCGATACCTGGAAGACCAGTTTGCCGCTGCTTTTGGCCAAGGTGTCTTCAATATCGAAATTGTTCAATTCAGACGATTGCAATGCGGCCTGGCGCGCGGCGAATGCGAGCGCCAGATATTCGGTTACGATGAAGGCAAAGCCGTTTTTCCCGTTATCCACCGACCATTCTTTGATGAGTTCACGAACGTCAGTTTTAACATTTCTTTTCCCGAATTTAATCGCCTCATCTCTCTGCTCGGGTGATAATTTCTGCATCATTGCATACGAGTCGGACTTGGCGGTTGAAAATCCGACCAGGTAAATTAACACGAGCAAAGCCAAAAACAGCTTTCGCATCCTAACCCCCCCCAACGAAAGTCGAACGATACTTTTACAGAAGGGAATACCGAGCAGCCGTTGCATCCTACAAGGAGTCCATAAAGATGTCAAGCGAAAACACCTAAGCAACGGCGCCGTTTTCAGGGTGATTCCGTGGATCAGGGGGTCTGCAAGGCGGATTTCCCCGTTTCTGTCATGACATTTTTCCAGTTCCGTCCGTTGTAATGGAGGAGCAGCCCGTTTTCACCGGCGGCGTAAACATTGGAGGGGCCGTCTCCCCAAATGCTCCGAAGCGGTTCATCCGTTGCCACAGGCTGTTTTTGCCAGGAATGACCGTCATAATGAAGCACAAAACCGTTTTCACCGGTGACGAAGACATCCTTCCCGGAACTGCCCCAGACCGATCGGAGAACGTCCGAAACACCGCTGGCCATGGGAACCCACGCGGTTCCATCGAAATGCAGAAGGGCTCCTTCATCACCGACCAAGAAAATATCTTCCGACGAGCTTCCCCAAATCCCGACGAAGTGACTTTTTTGGGGCAGGTTCACGGACTGCCATGCCTTGCCGTTGAAATGGAGGAGCGTGCTCCTCCCACCGGCCGCAAAAATATTCTGCGGAGAGCTGCCCCAGATGCAAAACAGGAGGTTTTGGGTGCCGCTTCTGACGGAGGACCACCGTCTTCCATCGTAATGGATGATCGTTCCGCGGTCACCCACGGCATAGACATCGGTCGGAGAACTTCCCCAAATCCCGTTCAAATCATTCGTAACCCCGCTTTCCATCCGTTCCCACCGCCGGCCGTTGA
>JACQFA010000003.1 GCA_016200255.1 Nitrospirota bacterium
AAGAAACCTCGGTTTGCCGGGCCTCTCTTGACGGAAAAGCAGAAAGCCATCCTTCAGTGGGCATCGGAAGGGTACAGCCGTCTTGGGATTGCCCGCAAGCTGGGCATTACGGAACGGACGGTCCAAATGCATCTGGCCGCCATCGGGAAAAAGCTCCATGCGAGAAATAAAACACATTCGGTGGCCCTTGCGATACGATACAAGCTGATCGGATGATCAAGAGGGTCCGTTCATCGCGCCGTCCAAAGCTTTTTGAGCCGATTTTGTCCTTGACTTTGAGGCCGTAGTTTATTAAACTTGATGAAAAATTTATGATTTACACGGGTGATGAGATCAGGCTTGCGGATAAGAAACTGCGGGGATTGTTGTCGTGTTGGACCGGCTGTCGTCAAAACTTGAAGCGATTTTTAAGAAACTCAAAGGCCGGGGTGTCTTAAGCGAAACCGATATTGATGCCGCTCTGAAGGAAGTCCGACTCGCCCTCCTGGAAGCCGACGTCCATTTCAAAGTCGTCAAGGATTTTCTGACCGCGATCCGGCAAAAAACGACGGGCCAGGAGGTCCGTGAAAGCCTGACGCCCGGCCAGCAGATCGTCAAGATCGTCTGGGAGGAACTGCGCCGCCTGATGGGCGAGGATCACTCGGACGGAAAGCCGCTGGCCCTGTCTCCGAATCCGCCGACCGTCGTGATGCTGGTCGGGCTGCAGGGATCGGGCAAGACCACGACGGCCGCCAAACTGGCGTATCGTTTCAAGCAGGAAGGCCGCCGCATCACGCTGGCCGCGGCCGATCCGCGACGGCCGGCCGCGGTCGAGCAGCTGGTCACCCTGGGCCGACAGATCGGCGTGGAAACACAGACGCTCCCGGCGAATGACGCCGTCGGCGTTTGTCGCGAGGCAGTCGCCCGGGCGAAGGACCGCTACGACGACCTTGTGATTCTGGACACGGCCGGACGGCTCCATATCGACGAAGACTTGATGGCCGAGCTAAAAACCACCAAGGCCGAGGTGACGCCTCACGAAATCCTTCTCGTGGCCGACGCGATGACCGGCCAGGACGCCGTCCAGATGGCCGAGCGATTCCATCGGGACATCGGGCTGACAGGGATCATCCTGACCAAGCTGGACGGCGACACACGGGGCGGCGCGGTCCTGTCGGTCCGGGCCGTGACCGGTATCCCGATCAAGTTTATCGGCGTCGGAGAAAAACCGGAGGCCCTGGAGCCTTTCCATCCCGACCGCATGGCCTCCCGGATCCTGGGGATGGGCGATGTCCTCTCCCTGATCGAACGGGCCGAGGACGTTTTCTCAAAGGATCAGGCCGAGGCGGCCGCACGCCAGTGGCAGACGACGGGTTTTTCATTCGAGGATTTCCGGGACCAGATCCGAAGCGTCCGGAAGATGGGATCGGTCGAAAACCTGATCGGGATGCTGCCGGGGGCGGGCCGGCTGATGCAGGGTGTCTCGAATCCGGAGCTTCCGGAACGGGAATTGACGCGGACCGAAGCGATCATCAATTCGATGACGGTCAAGGAGCGGCGCCAGCCGGGCGTCATTGACGGGAGCCGCCGAAAGCGGATCGCGGGAGGAAGCGGCACGACCGTTCAGGACGTGAACCGCCTTCTCAAACAGTTTCTTCAGATCAAGAAAGTCATGAAGACGATGTCCCGTTCTCAAGGACGGTCGGGCCTCGCGAATCTTTTACGGTCTCTGTAGAGACGGCGACGTTTTGCAGAGTTTTTAAAAACCCGGCCGCAACGCGCGGCCGAGACAAAGGAAGAGCCTTCGAAAGGAGTCGTACCGAGAGTGGCAACCATCATTCGTTTGACCCGCAAGGGAAAGCATAAGCGTCCGTTCTATCGCATTGTCGTGGCCGATTCCCGCATGCCGCGGGACGGCCGGTGCCTTGAAATCATCGGAACCTATGACCCGCTGTCCAAGCCGGTCGCGATCCTTGTGAAACAGGAACGCGCCGTGGCCTGGCTCAAAAAAGGGGCGCAGGTCTCCGATACGGTAGAGCAACTGTTTAAGAAGACCGGTCTTTATCAACAAATGAAAGCGGCCAAGTAAGGGGGATCGTTCACCGTTCCTTCACCTCCCTGCCGAATCCTCCTAAAGCAACCTGTCTGTTGCGAGCCGCGGCATGCAGGTCGGCAACAGTAGTCTGTTGTCTTGATGGAGTCAGCGGTCGTCCGCGTACGGAACGCGGGCATGGAGGAGGCGCCGATGAAGGAGCTCATCGAGTACATCGCAAAATCCCTGGTGGACAAGCCGGACGCGGTGGTGGTTCGGGAGACCGCGGGTGAGAAGACCACCATTATCGAGCTGCGGGTCGCGCAGGAGGATCTGGGCAAGGTGATCGGGAAACAGGGACGGACGGCGCGATCGATGCGGACGATACTGAACGCCGCGGGAACCAAGCTGGGCAAACGATGCGTTCTCGAAATCCTCGAGTGAGGGCATGACGTCGGATCAGGACTGGATTGCAATCGGGGCGATCACTAAACCGTTCGGCTTGAAGGGCGGATTGAAGATTCATCCGCTGACAGCCGATCCCGGCCGGTTTCGGCGGCTCACGACGACCGTCCTGGAAGCGGCCGACGGAATGCAACAGACCTGCACCGTGACGGAGGCCCGCGTCGAGAACGGCTCCGTGACGCTTTTTTGCCGCGAGATCGAAACGATCGAGCAGGTGGAGCGGTTTGTCGGGGGAACGGTTCGAATCCCCCGCTCGGAGGTCGTGAATCTCCCGAAAGATTCCTACTTCCGGCATGACCTTCTGGGTCTGAAGGTCTATCTGGAGGACGGCCGGTATCTGGGCGAGATCCAGGAAATCCTGCCGACCGGCGGCAACGATGTGCTGGTCGTCCGCGATGGGGAACGGGAGCGGCTGATTCCGGCGATCAAGTCGGTCGTATCCGAGGTGGATCTTCCGCGGAAGCGGATGGTTCTTCGTTTGATGAAGGGGCTGCTGGACCTATGATGAAATGCGACGTCGTCACGCTCTTCCCCGAGATGATTCATCCCGTCCTGGCGCAGAGCATGCTCAAACGGGCGCGGGACAAGGGGCTGCTCGACGTCCGGGTTCACGACCTGCGCGATTTCACGGAGGACAAGCACCGCACGGCCGACGACCATCCGTACGGCGGCGGCGCGGGGATGGTTTTAAAACCGGAGCCCATTTTCCGCGCGGTGGATGCGATCCGGGCCGGGGGCGAGCCGTTGCGGCTGATTCTCACGTCGCCGCAGGGAAGGCCGTTTACGCAGCAGCTCGCGTTCGAGTTTGGCGGGGAGACCCGTCGGCTCGTCTTCATCTGCGGCCGGTATGAGGGCGTGGACGAGCGCGTGCGGGAGGGCCTGGATCCGGAGGAGGTCTCGATCGGGGATTACGTCCTGACGGGCGGCGAATTGCCGGCCCTGGTCATGATCGACGCGGCGGTGCGATGGGTGCCCGGCGTGCTGGGCGATCCGGAATCGGCGAAGGAGGATTCGTTTGCCGGAACGTTGCTGGACTATCCCCATTATACACGGCCGGCGACGGTCCGCGGCCTGGCTATCCCGGAGGTCCTGACGTCCGGAAATCACGAGGCGATCCGGGACTGGCGTCGGAAACAGGCCCTGCTCAATACGCTTAAAAAAAGGCCCGACCTGCTTGAAAAGCCGGGCTGCACGGACGAAGAACGGAAGAGGCTGGAGGAACTCAACTCAAAACGAAAATGAACCGGGTCCCGATCGTCCGCTGTCGGCTGCGTGCCGCAGCCTGCCGGTCGGAGACCCACGTGGTCGGAGGAGGGAAGTCGTCATGAATCGGTTGGATCGAATCGAACAGGGATTGAAGAAGAGCCGGATTCCGGCGTTTAAAGTGGGCGATACCGTCCGGGTCTCCGTCAAGGTGTTGGAGGGGGAAAAGGAACGGGTCCAGGTGTTTGAAGGGATCGTCATCGCACGGAAGGGCGGCGCCCATCGTGAGACGGCCACCGTGCGCAAGATTTCGTTCGGTGTCGGTGTCGAAAAAGTGTTCCCGCTCCATTCCCCGACCCTGGAGAAAATCGAACTGGTCCGGGAAGGCCGTGTTCGAAGGGCCAAGCTCTATTATATCCGGACGAAACAGGGCAAAGACGCCAAGATTGCGGAACGGGAGTATGCTCCGGGACTGGCCGTGAAGAGCCCGGCCTCGGAACCGGAACTGGAACCCGAAACGGTCAAAGCCGTGCCTGCCGGCCGGCGGGCGGAAAAAAGCTGAACACGGGTCTGCTGTAAGTCGCGGAGTGCAGGTTGGACCGCACCCTTTTCGAGCGCATCGGTTTTGAGCAGGGTTTCCAACGGATCGCCGGGCTGGATGAAGCCGGGCGCGGTCCGCTGGCCGGTCCCGTGATGGCGGCGGCCGTGATTCTGCCGAAGGGTTTCGTTCTTCCCGGTCTCCGCGATTCCAAAAAGCTGACCGCCATCCAGCGTGAACGATTTTTCGATGAGATCAACGCCTGCGCCGCCGCCGTCGGTGTCGGGCGTGTCGATCCGGACGTGATTGACCGGATCAATATCCTGAAGGCGACACTCCTGGCCATGACCCGGGCCCTGGATCAGCTGACGGTGCCGCCGGATTATCTGCTGATCGATGCCCTGACCTTGCCCGGTCTTCCGATTCCGCAGAAAGCGCTGATCCGGGGGGACGATCTCAGTCAGACGATTGCGGCGGCCTCGGTGATCGCCAAGGTGACCCGGGACCGCCTGATGCTGGAATACGACCGCCTCTATCCGGAATACCATTTCCGTTCCCATAAGGGATACGGCACAGTGGAACATCTGCAGGCGTTGGAGCGTTTCGGCCCCTGTCCGATTCACCGGATGACCTTCCGTCGCGTCCGGCCTGATGAGATGGCGAACGACGAGCCGACAAACCATGACGCTTGAGACCCGGGCATTCGGGAAACAAGGTGAAGCCGAGGCGGTCCGCTTCCTTGAACGCCGGGGTTATCGCATCGTGGACCGCAACGTCCGTCTTCGGCGCGGCGAGATCGATCTGATCGCCTATGACGGCGACGTCTTGGTCTTCATCGAGGTCAAGGCCCGCCGCAGCACCCGCTTTGGCGGGACACTCTGGGCGGTGGATGCGCGGAAGCAGGAGCGTCTGAGCCGTCTGGCCGTGGAGTACCTGGCGCGTCGGCGAAGTCGGGACTGCCTCTGCCGTTTTGACCTGGTCTTGATTCAGGGGGCGGCGGACCGCGGGGTCGAGATCGAATTGATACAGAACGCGTTTGAAGCGAAAGGGGTTTCGCAGTAGCAATGATCACGGGGCTCAATACGGATATTGAATACCATGGAAAAACCTACCACGTTCAGACCGAGGATAGCGGCCAAAAGAATCCGACGATCTTGACAATCCTGTTCCAGAGCGGTGAGATCCTGTCCTCGCGCAGGACGAGCTACGCCGATATCGTGAAGGCCGAGAACCTCCCGGCCATCTTGAAAGAACTGATGAACGAACAGCACAAGAAAATGATCGAGGATCTGCAAGCCGGTCGATTTTCACAAGAGTCGGGCCCGTCCGGGCCGAAGCCCGTCGCAGGCGGGCCGCCCGCGGCCGTCCGGGCGCCCGATGATCGTCCATCGTCCGCATCGGGCGGTAAAAAGAGTCTGGATGACATGATTCTGGATTATCTGGCCGCCCGGGAGGAGCATAAGAAGCCGTAACGAATGATCCAGCTGTTTCACGTGTACAAATCGTACGGTCGGCACCGCGTGGCGTTGGAGGATATCACGCTTCGGATCGAGAAGGGCGAGTTTGCCTTCCTGACCGGCTCCAGCGGCGCCGGTAAAACGACCCTGTTGAAACTCCTCTTCGGTCTGGAACGTCCGGATTCCGGTCAGATCCTGATTCAGAACCGGAACGTCGGACGATTGAGGGAGTCCGAACTGCCGTACCTGCGAAGAACCATCGGATTTGTCTTTCAGGATTTCAAGTTGCTCCAGAAAAAAACGGTCTTTGACAATGCGGCGGTGGCGATGCAGATCGCCGGGGCGTCTCCGGCCGAAATTCGAAGGCGGGTTTCCGAAGTCCTCGGAGCGGTGGGTCTCGAACACAAGAAGGAGATGCTGCCGTTGATGCTTTCGGCCGGCGAGCAGCAACGCGTCTGCGTGGCGCGGGCGATCGTCAATCATCCGACGATACTACTGGCGGATGAACCGACGGGAAACCTGGATGCCGATCTGACGGCCGACCTCTTCGAGTTGTTCAAGACGATCAATGCCAAGGGGACCACCGTGGTCGTGGCGACGCACAATCAGGAGATCGTGTCGCGTGTCCGACGACGGGTGGTCGTTCTCAAGCAGGGGAGAATCCTGGATGGTGTCGCGTGATCCGTCCGCTGCGGTACTTCTTCAAAGAGGTGCTTCTCAATCTTCGGGCCAACACCTCCACCGCCGTGATCTCGACGGTGACCATCGCCTTCACGATGGTGCTCTTCGGTCTGTTCCTCTTGTTGTACCTGAATCTCAACGCCCTGGTCGGGTCGCTTCGCCAGGAAATCAAGGTGATCCTCTATCTTCGAGACGGGATTTCCGAGAAGGAGATCGTTTCGCTTCATGACAAACTTCGCGAGCAGGCGGGTGTTTCGAATGTGACCTATGTTTCGAAAGAGAAAGCGCTGGAAGATTTCCGGCGCTCGCTGGAGGGTCAGGATATCCTTCTGAGGGGATTGGGGGACAACCCGCTGCCGGCCTCGTTCGAATTGACCCTGGAAAAAACGTTTCAGTCCTCCGAAGCCATCCGACGGGTGGCCCTTCAACTCAAGGGCCTGAAGGGCGTGGATGACATTCAGTATGGTCGTGAATGGGTTGAGAACGTCAATGCCGTCCTGGAGACGGTCCGGGTGGGGAGTCTGCTGATCGGGTTGGTCCTGGGACTGGCCGCGGTGGTGATCATCTCCAGCACGATCCGGTTGACGGTTCTGTCGCGCCATGAAGACATCGAAGTGCTTCAGTTGATCGGCGCCACCCGGGCCTATATCCAGATGCCGTTTCTTCTGGAAGGCGGGTTTCTGGGTCTGATCGGCGGCGCGGTTTCAATTCTTTTATTGCGCGCGGTGTATGAACTGGCCCGGAGCCGGCTGACCGAGACGGGCGGCCTTCTGGGCAGCGCCGTCACCTTAATGTTCCTGCCGGCGCCCTGGCTGCTGATCTTTCTGGCCGTCGGTGCGGGACTCGGATGTGCGGGGAGTCTTCTTTCGATCCGGCGCCTTTTATGAAAGGGATCTTCATCCGGTCTCTGTGCGGTCTGACGGTTACGGCCTTGGCGGTCATGATGACGGCGGGCGGTCTGTCCGCCGAGCCCCGACCGGCCGGGGTCTCGAAAAAAGTGATCCGGGAAAAACAGGATCTGGACCGGCTACGGCAGAAAATCGAGGATCAGCGTAAAAAAAGCCGCAACGCGGCGAAACGGGAGAATTCGATCCTGGAAAATCTGGAAGAGGTCGATTACCAGAGGACCCTGAAAAAGAAAGAGCTCACGGTGGTTAATCTTCAATTAATCGACCGTGATCAGGAAATTGAACGGCTCGATCGCGATCTGAACGCTCTGAAAAGCGAGATGAAGGGCAAGGAGGGGCTCGTTCGGGAGCGGGTCCGTGTTTTGTACCAGGAGGGCCGGTTTAATTCGTTGAAGGTTCTGTTTTCATCCCGTGATTATTACGATTTTTTGAACCGGTATTATTATTTGACATGGATCTCGGCCAAGGCCGGCGAGTTGCTTCAGAGTTATCAATCGGCCGTGGCCCGGATGGAGCCCAAGGAAGCCGCCCTGCGCAGGGCCCGGGCCGAGTTGGTGGAGTACAAGGCCGATATTAACCAGACGCTGTCCGAGATTCAGAAGGAGAAACGGAAGAAAGACCAATTGCTGGCCAGCATCCGTGATGAAAAATCAACCTATGAGCGGACGATCCAGGAACTCGAAGACTCGGCCGTCAAGTTGAAGGGACTCATCAAGGAGCTTGAAACGCAGCATCGTGCCCGTCCGGGGCCGGAGCCGGAACCGGCTGCGGGGTTTTTGCTTCAACGGGGGCATCTGGATTGGCCGACCGACGGTCGTGTGGTGACCCTCTTCGGCCGACAAAAGCATCCCAAGTTTGATGTCTATGTCTATCGGAAGGGGATTGAAATTCAGGCCGGTCAGGGCAGCCCGATCCGGTCGGTGTACGGCGGTTCGGTGGTTTATGCCGACTGGTTTCGGGGCTACGGGCTCTTGGTGATCATCGATCACGGCAAGAATTTTTTCTCGCTTTATGCCCACGCCGCCAGGCTCCTTGTTTCGGCGGGGGATCGGGTGGCCGGCCGCCAGGTGATCGGAGAGATCGGCGATACCGGCCTGACGAGCGACAACAATCTTTATTTTGAGATCCGCCGGGGGGCGGACCCATTGGATCCCCTCACATGGTTGAAGCGACGATAAAATCAACACATCGGTCCTGAGACGCCACAGGGGCGGATTCGGGCTGTCCGGGAGGAAACTATGCACAAGCGACAAAAAGTCTTGGTGGGCGTTTCAATCGCCCTTTTGATCGTCGTATTCACGACAGGGATGATCGTCGGAAAGGGACTCCGCGATGCGTTCTCCGCCGAAACGGAGGCGTACGAAGAACTCAAAATTTTTGCCGAAGTCCTGTCATTGATTCAGAAGAATTACGTCGAGGAAAGCAAGAGCAAGGATCTGGTCTACGGCGCCATCCGGGGGATGCTCAACACCCTGGACCCGCATTCCGCCTTTATGTCGCCGGAGATGTACAAGGAAATGCAGGTCGATACCAAGGGAGAGTTCGGAGGACTGGGCATCCAGATCGGGATCAAGGATAATCGTCTGACGGTGATCGCCCCGATCGAGGGGACGCCGGCAGAGCGGGCCGGGATCAAGGCCGGTGATGCCATCGTCAAGGTCGACGAGGACTCCACGAAAGATATGACGCTCATGGAGGCGGTCCAAAAAATGCGGGGACCGAAAGGCACCAAGGTTAAACTGACCGTCCAGCGGGAAGGGACGGAGGATCCGTTGGTGTTCAACCTGGTCCGGGAGGTGATCAAGATCGACAGCGTCAAAAGCAAGATGCTGGAGAATCATATCGGGTATGTCCGGCTCAGCCAGTTTCAAGAGATGACGTCGAAAGATCTGTCTTCGGCATTGAAGAAGCTGAAGGACGCCAAGATGCAGTCCATCATACTGGATCTCCGTAATAACCCGGGCGGTTTGCTGACCTCGGCCATCGAGACGACGGAGTTGTTCATCCCGCCGGGCAAAGTGGTGGTGTCCATCAAGGGCCGCGATGCGAAAAAGCAGAAGGATGAATATCAGTCTGGCAATAAGAACCCGTATGACAGCTATCCCATGATCGTTCTGGTGAATGAAGGAAGCGCAAGCGCCTCCGAGATCGTCTCGGGCGCGCTGCAGGACTGGGGTCGCGCGGTTGTAGTAGGAACGCAGACGTTTGGAAAAGGCTCGGTCCAGACGATTTTACAATTAAGCGATGGGTCGGGTCTGCGGTTGACCACCGCGAAGTACTACACGCCCAAAGGGCGTTCGATCCAGAACATCGGAATCACGCCGGATATCATTGTCAAGCCGGTGCCCGTTAAAGGATCCGCGTCGACGCCGCAGATGTTGCGGGAAAAAGATCTCGAAAGACATCTAAAGAACGAGAGTATCGAGTCGCGTCCTGGAAAGAAGGAGGTGCCGCCGCAACCGGAGCCGTCATTAAGCGAGGCGGACCAGGAGGCGGAGGACATTCAGTTGCAGAAGGCGATTGATCTTTTGAAAACATGGGAAATATTCAAGGAGATAAAACCGGTGCAGGCCGCCGGCTGATTTCAAAAAAAAGGACTTGACTTAAAAAAAGCCATGGTGTAAATTAGCGCTCGTTAATAGTGAGTGCTAATTTTTCACGGACCGATTAAACGAAAGGAGGAATGAGTTATGGCCATACAGACCGCACAGAAAAAAGGGGACGTTTCGATGAAATTCAAGCCGCTTCGAGACCGGGTGTTCGTGAGCTATACGGAAGAGATGGAAAAGACCGCCGGAGGGATTTTTATTCCGGAAGCCGCCAAGGAAAAACCGCAGAAGGGCAAGATTGAAGCGGTCGGAAGCGAGGTCAAAAATCTGAAGGTTGGGGATCTGATCTTGTTCGACAAGTATTCCGGAAGCAAAATCAATATGGATGGGACGGACTACCTGATCGTCAAAGAAGAAGACATCCTCGGCGTGTTCGAGAAGTAAACCCATTCAACCGCAACCTTCTATCACATAAACAGCGGAGCAAAAAC
Organism: Nitrospirota bacterium; assembly: GCA_016200255.1. GTDB lineage: Bacteria > Nitrospirota > Nitrospiria > JACQBZ01 > JACQBZ01 > JACQFA01. Next base: position 10,304 of record JACQFA010000003.1, read on the forward strand.
TTGCTGCGTTGAACGAAAAAGAAAGAGGTGTTTTTATGGCAAAGCAAATGATCTTTAGTGAAACGGCCCGTGCGGCCGTCCTTCGTGGAGTCAACCAATTGACGGAAGCCGTCAAGGCCACGCTGGGCCCCAAGGGAAGAAACGCGATGATCGACAAAAAGTTCGGCGCTCCGACGATCACAAAAGACGGCGTGACCGTGGCCAAGGAAATCGAGCTCAGGGATCCCTATGAGAACATGGGCGCGCAGTTGGTCAAGGAAGTGGCCAGCAAGACCAGCGATGCGGCCGGAGATGGAACCACGACCGCAACCGTCTTGGCCTGGTCCATTTTTAAAGAAGGCGTTAAAAGCGTTTCAGCCGGCGCCAATTCCATGGAAATCAAGCGGGGCATCGATCGGTCGGTCGAGGTGGTGGTTGAAGAGCTCAAAAAGATGTCCAAGCCCTGCCAGACCAAGAAAGAGATTGCGCAGATCGGAACGATTTCGGCCAACAGCGACAAAACCATCGGCGAGTTGATCGCCGAGGCGATGGAGAAGGTCGGAAAGGACGGAGTCATCACGGTGGAGGAAGCCAAGAGCATGACCACGACGCTGGATGTGGTCGAGGGGATGCAGTTCGATCGCGGGTACCTTTCGCCCTATTTCATCACGGATCCGGATCGGATGGAATGTACACTGGAGGATCCTTATATCCTGATCAACGAAAAGAAGATCAGCGCCATGAAGGACCTGCTCCCGATCCTGGAACAGATCGCGAGAATGGGCAAGCCCTTCCTGATCATTGCGGAGGAGATCGAAGGCGAAGCGCTGGCAACGTTGGTCGTGAACAAGCTGCGCGGAACGCTTCACTGCGCGGCCGTGAAGGCTCCCGGGTTCGGCGATCGGAGAAAGGCGATGTTGGAAGACATTGCCGTTCTGACCGGCGGACAGGTTATTTCGGAGGAACTGGGTCTGAAGCTTGAGAACGTGAAGATCACGGATCTGGGCCGGGCCAAACGGGTGAACATCGACAAGGATAACACAACGATCATCGAAGGCGCCGGTGACCAGGCCAAGATTCAGGGGCGGGTCAAGCAGATCAAGGCCCAGGTCGAGGAGACGACCTCGGATTATGACCGCGAGAAACTCCAGGAACGGCTGGCCAAGATCGTCGGCGGAGTCGCCGTGATCAATGTCGGTGCGGCCACCGAAACCGAGATGAAGGAAAAGAAGGCCCGCGTTGAAGATGCCCTGCATGCCACCAAGGCGGCGGTCGAGGAAGGCATTGTTCCGGGCGGCGGCGTTGCGCTTCTCCGGTGCATCCCGGCGCTTGAGAAACTCAAGCTGGAGGGAGATCAACAGGTCGGAGTCAATATCGTCAAACGCGCTCTCGAAGAGCCCATCCGGCAGATCGTCATCAATGCGGGTTTTGAAGGTTCCGTGGTGGTGGAGAAGACCCGCAAGGAAAAGACCAACGTCGGTTTCGATGCCATCAGCGAGACCTATGTCGACATGGTCGATGCCGGGATCATTGATCCCACCAAGGTGACCCGGACGGCACTCCAGAATGCGGCGAGCGTGGCCGCGCTGATGCTGACGACCGAGGTGATGGTCACCGAAATCCCTGAAGAAAAGAAATCGACCCCGATGCCCGGTGGCGGCGGTGGAATGGAAGGGATGTATTAAGCGTACCTGAGACGGCGTAAAAGCCCCCGTCGTTTCCAACGGCGGGGGCTTTTTATTGACGCGGTTGATTTGGAGCGGAATGATGGATTGACACCGCACGGAAAGTGGTATAAAATTTTATCATTTCACAAAGCAATAGGGGAAAGGGGATGACCATGGAAAAACCACTAAAGGTGGATTCGCAGAACTGGGATCAGGAAGTATTAAAAGGCAAGGATTTGGTGATGGTCGATTTTTGGGCCGTGTGGTGCGGGCCGTGCCGGGTCATCGCTCCGGTGGTGGATGAACTGGCCCAGGAATACGGAGGCCGACTGCGGGTGTTAAAACTGAACACGGATGAAAATCCGGATGTGGCCAGCCGGTATCAGATCATGGGGATCCCGACCCTTCTGTTCTTCAAAGATGGAAAACCGGTCGATAAGATTGTGGGTGCGGCCGCAAAAAAACAATTCAAAGACAAGATCGACTCGCTCCTGGCCGTGAAATAGGAGCCGGGTGACGGCGTCCAACGGTGTTTCGAGAGTTCTATGCTGCGCGAGCTGCGCATTCAAAACTTTGCCATCATCGATCGCCTCGAAATTCAGTTTCATGAACAACTCAACGCGTTGACCGGCGAAACCGGATCGGGCAAGTCGATCATCGTCGATTCGGTGGACCTCCTCCTGGGCGGTCGCGCTTCATCCGAACAGATTCGAACCGGCTGCGATGAAGCCGTTCTTGAGGCGGCTTTTCAGGTTCCCGCGGCCGGGCTGATTGCCGACCAACTGCATGAAATGGATCTTCCCCTTGAAAAAGGGGACGATCTCATTATTCGCCGTGTCCTCACCCGCGCCGGAAAAAGCCGCGCCCAGGTGAATGGCCGTCTCGTCACCATCACACAACTCCAGCAATTGGGCAACCTGCTGGTCGATATTCATGGCCAGCACGAGCATCAATCCCTCCTCAAGCCGGAACAGCAGCTTTATCTTCTGGACGCTTTCGGGAAATTGCTTCACCTCAGAGAGGACTGCCATCTTGCCTATCGCGCCTTTCAAAAGGTTCGTGACGAGCTTGTGGAACTGACGATCCGGGAGCGTGACCGGTTTCAGCAAGAGGACCTCCTGAAATTTCAAGTACAGGAAATCGGATCGGCGCAGCTTACTCCGGGGGAAGATGCGCGCCTGGAACAGGAACGCAACATTCTGTCCAACGCCGAGCGCCTCGCGGTCCTGGCGGATGAAGCCTATCAGGGCTTGTACAGTTCGGATGGCGCGATCCTGAGCCAGTTGTCGCGGGTGGAATCGTTGATCGCTGAATTGGTTCGTACGGACGATCGGATGAAGGATCTGACGGAATATGGTTCAGGGGCGACGGCTCAACTTCAGGAGATCGCGGGACGATTGAGGGATTACAAGGAAGGAATCGAATACGATCCGAAGCGCCTGGAGCAGATTGAGGATCGTCTGCATTTGATCGCTTCGCTCAAAAAGAAATATGCCCCGGTCATAGAAGGAATCCTGACGTTCCATCAAAAAGCACAGGACGATCTGGCGACTTTGTCCAGCCGCGATGAACGCCTCAAGACCCTCCAGTCGGCGCTGGGGCAAGGACGTTCGAAATGCGCCGATCTGGCCGAGCGTTTGACGAAGGAGCGAATGCGCGCGGCCCGCTCGCTTGAGAAAAAAGTCGAGAACGAACTTGCGCAGTTAAAAATGGGAAGGACGACGTTTGAAATCCGGATTGACACTCAGGCCGGGATGGACGCTTTTGGGCCGACCGGTGCGGACGCAGTGGAATTTCTCGTGGCCCCCAATGCCGGGGAGGCACTAAAACCATTGGCTCGGATTGCATCCGGCGGGGAATTGTCCAGGATCATGTTGTCATTGAAGTCCATTCTGGCGGCCGTGGATCGCGTGCCGACCTTGATTTTCGACGAGGTGGATGCCGGGATCGGCGGGGGCGTGGCCGAGGTCGTGGGACAGCGATTAAAAGAGCTGGCCCGTCATCGGCAGGTTCTGTGCGTCACCCATCTGGCCCAGATCGCCAGTCAGGCTGCAACCCACTTTACCGTTGAGAAAATGATGTCGGACGGCCGCACCGTTACAAAAGTCAAGAGGCTGGAGAAAAAGGACCGGGTCGAAGAGATTGCGCGAATGCTCGGCGGCCGAGAACTGACCGCCACCGCTTTCAAGCATGCCCGCGAGATGCTGGATCTCGGGGCGCAGTGAAACTCGTTGTAGGGCCTGCTCGCCGGGTTCTGCAGAGGATCTTCAGATCGTCATCATGACCATGATGGCCGAGAGCAGAATATAGAGCGGCAGAAATTTAGGGGGGATGACGAATATTCGTTCAATGAAAAGATAACCGATCACGAAACCGATCATTAAAACCGATGTTGTGTTTCCCATGGCTGTTTCCTTCAGACTGATATAGGACCCTTCGCCGCAGGTTATGCGGTCATGGATCTTGAGGGTTGAAATCGCTTCGGGAGGATATCCTCCCCTTTCTCCTCGATAATTTCAAGCAACAGCTGAACCAGGTATGGATCGAACTGCACGTTGGCAAACCGCTTCAGTTCATCCACGATCTCTTTGAGAGGAAGCGCCTTCCGATACGGGCGATCCGTGACCATGGCGTCAAAGCTTTCCGAGGTGGACACAATCCGGGTCAGCATGGGAATCGCGTCGCCTTTCAATCCGTCCGGATAGCCGGTTCCATTGTAAAATTCGTGATGATGGCGGATAATCGACACGACGTTCTGTGAAAGGCCGATGGGGGTCACCAAGTCGACCCCGATTTCGGGATGTCTCCTCATCAGGAGCAGTTCTTGTCTTGTGAATGCACCTTCCTTGTAGATGATCTTCGTATCGACGCCGAGTTTGCCGATATCGTGCAGATACGCGCCGACCTGCAGGTCCCGGAGCTCCGTCTGGCTTAGGTTCAGTTTTTGAGCCAGAAGGTTGGAATAGTAATTCACCCGGCTTGAGTGACCATGCGTAAAGGGATCTTTGTTCTCAAGCGTCTCCGATAGCACCCTCACAAATTCAAGATGGTTCCCGGAATGAATCGAGGCGCCGGGTTCCATGACCTGGTTGAAAAACTTCTTGAGGAAATCCACCATGGCCGGTTTGTTTGTGAGGGAGTGGCGAACCTCATCGATGGTGCTTTCATGACCGACCATATTTCCAAGTTCGTTCAAAAAATCCGTCAGTTGGTCCCGCTGTTTTTTCTTGGCCAAAATGCGATTGATCACCGAAATGATTTCGGCAACATTAAACGGTTTTAAAAGATAGTCGGCTGCACCGAGACGGATGGCATCCACGGCCGTCTTTAAGCTCCCAAAGCCGGTTAAAATGACTACTTCCACTCGGCTCTTCTCTTTTTGATTTCACGGAGGATGTCGGTTCCCTGAAACCCCGGCATTTTGAGATCCAGTATGACCATGTCCAGATCGGTTTTACGAACCATGTCCATGGCCTGATGTCCATCCGCAGCGTTATAGACCCCATAAAACGGTTTCAGGATCATGTTCAGTGCTTCACGTGGACCGGCCTCATCATCGACGATCAAAATGCTTTGCCTCGATTCCATTCTGCACCTCCGAATTATCGTCAGCGTAGATTCCGGGCTCTGCGTATGAAGACTCTACACTGTTGTAAATAAGCAACTCTTATGCCAGGGAATCGCTGTCGAAATAGTGGGCAATGGATGGGTTTAAATGCCATGTTTTTTAAGATGAAATGATTATTTCTGAAAAAAGATGGTAATTATTCAGTGAAGACCATAATGTCCATAAATGTACATCTTATACCTGTTTTATAAATAATAAATAAGAAATCAAGTGGATGCGGGTTGTTTGCCTTATGTCCAAATTTGTACTTCTTAGACCAGATCAGTTGGAAAAGTTCGGTTGTTTAACCTGATTTCTGACGGATGGATGAAGATTTCGAAGGGAGGGGTGTGGCATGGCCCGGCAGGGTGATGCCCAGCGCATCCATCTTATACTTTAGAATCCTTCGCGTGATTCCCAGAAGCCGGGCGGTCTTTGTCTGGATAAAATTGGTTTTGCGCAGGGCGGACTCGATGATGTCGCGTTCAAACGATTTTACGGCGTCCACCAATGAAAGATGACCCTCTGCGGTTTTGTCCTTAAGCGTGTTTGTCTTTCGCTGGGTTTGAATCTGCATGGGTAGATCGCCCACGCCGATTCTTGCAGATAGGGTGACGGTTTGCTCGATCACATTCTCGAGTTCGCGAATATTTCCGGGCCAATCGTACCGCATCAAGTAGGCCATGGCTTCCCTGTTCATCGTTTTGGCTTTTAGACCGTCGTCCTTCGCTTTTTTAGACAGAAAATGGCCGACCAGAGATGGGATGTCTTCTTTACGCTCCCGTAATGGTGATAAGTGAAAAGGGAGAACGTTAATGCGGTAATAAAGATCCTCTCGGAACAACTTGTTACGAATGGCTTCTTCAATGTTTTTGTTCGTTGCCGCGATCAGACGCACATCCACTTCGATGTTCTGGGTTCCTCCCACCCGCGTAAACTCCTTGGACTGGAGCACCCGAAGTAATTTGGCCTGAGTCGCCAGGCTGAGTTCTCCGATCTCGTCCAGAAACAATGTGCCATCGCTCGCCGTTTCAAACAGCCCCAATTTCCGACTCGATGCATCCGTGAAGGCGCCCTTCTCATATCCGAAGAGCTCGCTCTCGATCAGGTTGTCGGGGATTGACGCGCAGTTCAATGCCACAAAGGGTTTCCCACGCCGGAGGCTGTTATAGTGCAGCGCCCGCGCCACCATTTCCTTTCCCGTTCCGCTCTCGCCGGTAATCAGAACGGTTGTCTTGGTGTCGGCCATCTGTTCGATTTTCTGAAAAACCTCCCGCATTGCCCGGCTCCTGCCGACCAGGTTGCCGGGATGGTACTTTTTGTCCACTTCCGATCGAAGATACCGCACCTCGCGCTCCAGATCATAAGCGGCCAAGGCTTTGTCGATCGTCAGTCGGAGTTCTTCGATCTCGAAGGGTTTGTTTAAATAGTCCGTCGCGCCCATCTTCATTGCATCCACTGCGGTTTTCACCATCCGGTTGGCAGTAAGCATAATGATCGGCAGGGTGGGTTCAACCTCTCGGAACTGTTTTAATAGCGATAGGCCATCGAGGTTTGGAAGAATGATATCCAGGAGAATCAAATGGATTTGATTCCGGTGGAAAAGTTTGAGGGCCTCTTCCCCGTTTGCCGCCCAGAGAAAGCGGTAGTCCAGTTTTAAAGCGATCTTGAGCGATTCGGAAACGCTGGCCTCGTCATCCACGATCAGGAGGGTTTTCATCTGTCTTCCCTGGTAATATTTGATCAACTTTCTATCAGTTTACAACCTTTTCTTATTTCTGACAAGGCGGTCAGAATTCATCAAAAGGGCTTCCATAATAGGGTTTCTTAGGGTTTTGGTGGGGAGTGTTTGGGGTGTGATAAGGCCGGGCCGGCGGGTTAGCTTTTGGTGCTGGTGATCAAGACGACGGTAACGTTGTCCTCGCCCCCCTTTTTGTTAGCGAGGTCGACCAACCGTTGACAGGTGGTCTGGGGATCTTTGAGGGAGTCGAGCCCGTTGCTGCGCATATCTTCATCCGTTAAAAGATTGCTCAAACCGTCCGAGCAGAGGAGGAAAGCGTCGCCATGAGCGAGGGGCACGGTTTTGACATCCACCTCGACCTTCAGGCCGCTTCCCAGCGCCCGTGTGATGACATGCTTGAGCGGATGCTGACTCGCCTCCTCGATTTTCAGGAGTCCCTGGTTGATGTAGTCATTAATCAGTGAATGGTCCTCAGTCAACCGCTGAATCTTTTCATTCCGAATAAGATAAACGCGGCTGTCCCCCACATGAGCGACGTAGGCGGTGTCCTGATCAATCAGGACGGAAACCATCGTCGTGCCCATGCCGTTCAGTTTGGGGTCGGACCGGCTGGAATGATAGATCTTTTCGTTAGCCAGTTTCCCGGCCGATACCAGACGTTTGACCGGCAGGGGAAGGTTCCGGTCGACATCGGCCGGCCAGGTCACCTCGGATGACTGGGTGCTGGACTGAATAAAGTCGCGCATTGTGTCGACCGCCATATGACTGGCGATCTCTCCGGCGGCATGGCCGCCCATGCCGTCCGCGACAACAAAGAACTGGAGATCCTGAAAAACGCCCCAGGCATCTTCATTGGACGAGCGCACTCGTCCGACATCGGATTGGCCGTAAGCTTTGATCTTCATCGCCACGCATCCCTTATAACATATTTCGCATGCCGGATCAATCCGATTCGCCGATTCTAATGATATTCCCGTATTCCCTTCGGTCTCCAGGCGGGGGAAATGACGGTTTTATGGAGGTGGCCCGAGATCAGGGTGCTCCACCGGACGGTCCGGTCGCCGAAGCGGTCATTGATCCCGTCCATTACGGCCAGCAGCCGGCGACGTCTCTGGTACGACTCAAAAAGCGGGATCTGGCCCGTATCCGGGATTAATCCGGACAGGCTGACGCCGACCAGCCGGACCGCCTGCTGCAGCCGGAGGGTTCGGAAAATCCGCCGCGCTTCCAGATAGATCTCCAGGCCGTCGTTCAGGAATGTTTTAATCCGGTGCCGCCGGCTGAAGGTTTGGAAATCGGCGTATCGCAGCGTCAGCGTCACGACATTCCCTCCGAAACCGTTCCGCCGCGCCCGCCAGCCGACCCTTTCCGAAAGGTCAAGCAGATGCTGCTCGATTTCATCCAGACGCGAGACATCCCGCTCGATCGTCATGCTGTGGCCGATCGATTTGGCCTCCGGCTCATTCCCGATCGGGACGACGGGGCGGTCGTCCTGTCCTAGCCCCATGGTTTTCAGAGAGCGGCCGATGATCCCAAAGCGGGCGACCAGTCGTTCCATGTTTGCCCTTCCCAGTTCCGCCGCAGGTCCGTATGCCCATCTCGGCCAGGGCCCGTTCCAGATTGGGGCCGATCCCGCACAGTTCCTTCACCGGCAGATCTTCAAGCAGCATCGGTATGTCCCGTAACTCGATTCGAACCAGGCCGTCCGGTTTTTCAAGGCCGCTTCCCAGTTTGGAAAGAATTTTATTGGGGGCGATGCCGACCGAGGCCGAGAGTCCCATCTCCCGTCGGATCCGGTGTTTGAGAGCGGCCGCGATCGCCTCACCGCTTCCGAAGAGAATTAAGGAAGCGGTGATGTCCAGAAAGGCTTCGTCCACCGAGAAGACCTCCACCAGAGGGGTGTAGTCCTGATAGATCGCCAGCAGCCGCCGGCTGACATCGGTGTAACGGGTGTGGTCGCCCGGGACAACGATCAAGTTCCGGCAGATCGCTCGCGCCTCGGGCACCGTCATCCCGGTCTTGACCCCGTGGGCCCGCGCCTCGTAGGACGCCGTCAGCACGACGGTACGGGCATTGGCCCCGCAGACCGCGATCGGTTTGCCCCGCAGCGCCGGATTGACCCGCTGTTCCACCGAGGCGAAAAAGGCGTCCATATCGATATGCAGAATGGTGTGAAGTCGGTCAGATCCGGAAGACACGGGATTTCCTCTGTCTCCATGGTAGGGGCGTATGGCCGTACGTCCCTACGGTGAATTTCATTACATTGGACTGACCGCCATCAGTTTCCAAGACAGGGTCGATGTATCATAAGTCAGCTCATACAGGTTTGCCCCATCCGTCACGGCAAAGTGATAAAAGAGCTTTTGCCCGTCACGGACTTTCCAGGCAAAGGTCACCCGCTCAATGGCGTATTTACGGCCGTTCCAGACGAACCACTTGGGCCGAAGAGTCTGTTCCGGGTCGAAAACAACCCCGACTGTGATCGGTTCTCCGACCTCCGTAATCATGGGTCCTCAACTCACAATTTCCGAATGATCGCCATGACTTTTCCGATGATGCGGACGTCGTCTTGATTCGGTCTTATCACAATCGGTTTCATGCGGGCATTCGCCGGTTCCAACCGGATCATGCCATGGTCTTTGTAGAATCGCTTGACCGTGGCTTCATCGTTCAAGAGCGCCACAACAATTTCCCCGTTCCGGGGTTGTGAATCGGGCTGCACCACGGCGTAGTCGCCGTCATGGATGCCGGCCTCGATCATGCTGTCGCCCGTCACTTTGAGCGCAAACGATCCGTGCGGCGCGAGGCTTCGATCCAGTCGGAGATGCTGTTCCACCTCCTCCATCGCGAGGAGGGGTGCGCCTGCACGAACGCGGCCCACTACCGGGACGATGGTGGGCGGGGAGGCTGCGGCACCGGACCACCCCACGATTTCCATCGCACGGGACAGTCTGGATCGGCGGCGGATGTAACCTTTTTTCTCCAGGGCGGCCAGATGTTTGTGCGCCCCCTTGGGTCCTCGAATTTGAAGATGATGTGCGATCTCGCGCACCGTGGGCGGGAAGCTTTTTTTTCAAGACTGTCCCTAATATAAGCCAGCACGCGTTCCTGGCGGGGGGTCAACGCTTCTTTCATGGTTTTCATTTTAATAGGTCTACATATGTAGACCTACACTATCAGACCGTTGTGACCGCTGTCAAGTGATCTGTTACAGCAATTTTCCTTTTGGTGATCTGCCGTGGCACGATTGGGAATCGGGGGTAAGTGATTTTTTTGGGGGGGGGGCTGCCTGAAAAATTGAGGCGGCGCGGATATTATTTTGTTGCCGTGGCGGCGAAGCGCATCGCGTCCCGTTCTGCATCATCCACCGCGGGGGCGGCCTCGGCGCCGACCGACATCCGGCAGCTTCCGTTGAACCGGCAGCCTTCCTCGATTAAAAAGGTGGGCGTGGTGATATCGGCATTCACGACGGCGGTTTTTAAGAGCTGGACCTTCCGGCGGCCCACAATTTTACCTTCCACATTTCCACCGACCACCACCGTATCCCCTTCGAGTTCGGAGGAAACCATGGCGCCTTCTCCGATCACAATGACCCCCTTGGCCATGATCTTTCCTTCCACTTTTCCGTCAATTCGGCCGGTTCCCTCAAAGGTAAGAGTCCCCTTCAATTCCATATTGGTGCCCATATAAATCGTCATTTCTTCGGAATTTTGCTGCACGCCGTTCCCGTTTCCAAACATGGTCCGCCCCTCCCTTGATAGATGAGTGACAACGTATGATCACAGTATAACCGAAGCTATGAAATTGTCAAAACGGCCGGTTCCGGTCGGCCTCTCGTTTGCATTTTCCGCACATCTCTTCTATTATAATGACCATGAATAAACAGGAAAGAGCCAATTTTCGTCTTCGGCTTTTAACTAAACTCCGCAGTTCGTTCGTTTACAACACCGAACCGATCTTTACTCTTTCTTCCGGACGAAAAAGCCATTTCTACATTGACTGCAAGAAGGTCACGCTGGATCATGAAGGGGCCTTCCTGGTCGGTCAGCTGATTCTCGATGCGATTTCGGGCCTGGAGGCGGACGCGATCGGCGGAATGACGCTGGGGGCCGATCCGATTGCGACGGCTGTTTCGGTCTTAAGCTTCGGGGAAGACCGTCCGATCCCGGCCTTCATCATCCGCAAAGAGCCCAAACCGTATGTGTCGTCCGACGGCCCCCTGGCCTACATCGAGGGAAATCTTCCAAAGGGGGCGAGGGTCGTGGTGGTGGACGATGTTATGACAGGCGGGCGGGCGACCGAGCGAACGATCAACCTGTTAAAAGAGGCCGGCTGCACTATTTTGAAGGTGATCGCCCTGGTGGATCGCAAAGAGGGCGGACGGCAACATCTCGAAGCGTTGGGATACACGGTCGAAAGTCTTTTCACGGTTGAAGACCTTTTGAAAAGTTAAAATGGTCCAGAAAATAAAGAAGAAGGTCAAGAAAGGACCCAAGGCCCCGCATGCGGTTCCGTTGGCGATCGTGATGACCGCTCTTTACGGTTTCCAGCGTGAGGGGCGCGATTTCCGCCGGCCGTTTGATGATATGGCCAAGCTCCGCGCGGCGCTGCGGCTGCAACTCGATCAGGACGTTATTCCGGCCGACCGAGTATTGTCGTTCCGTGAATATCGGGACTGGGGGCTCAAAGGCTCTCCCGGACAGCTGGCCGGGATGTTCTCACGATCCGGCTCCATTCCGATGGGGTCGGGGATTGAAGAGGATATTGACAAGCGTCCGCGGCTTGGAATTCTCCCGATCATCGCGGTCGTCAAAGGGATGCAGCTTGAGACGTTTGGCGGGAAGATCGGACGGGAATGGTCGGAGGTGGCGCGGGTCGCGTTTCAAAACAGTGTCTATCCGGCCTTCAATCTGATCGCGGGCTACGATCTTCTTCTATATCAGCCGCCTCATCATGCCCGCGACATCAACCGGGCGATCGGGGCGATCAATCAGATGATGGAGGATGCCTTTCATCAGGCCGGACGTCCTTATCCCGGTCCGTTCGATCTGTTCTCCGATGAGATTCTCTCCCACATTCCCCTTCAGGAATCCTTCTCCAGCCCAAATTAAGAATACCTGACACGGCGCTTCGGTCTATGTTACAATTTAAACAATAATAATTGTTCTTGATGGAAGGAGTCATGAACGTGCCCACCGTCCAGGTTTATACAACAAAATATTGCGGATATTGCGTACGGGTCAAGCGGCTGCTTGAGCAGGAAGGTGTTCCGTACGAAGAGATCGATATTTCGGAAACGCCCGAGGTCCGGGATGAGTTGCTCGAGAAGACCGGCGAATGGACCGTGCCGCAGATCTTTGTGGACGGAAAATATATCGGCCAGGACGACGAGCTTTGGGATCTGATCCGAAGCGGCGGTCTGCGTCCGGCCGGCGGCCGGAAATAAAAGACGATGTCTCTTGAAGAAAAACTCATCCGGACGAAAACGGTTTACAACGGAAAATATGTTCAGGCCGAAGAACGGATTGTCCGACTGCCCGACGGTCGGGAGGCGGTCCGCGAGATAGTCCGGCCGCCGGACGCGGTCGGGGTGCTCCCGATCGAGGCCGACGGCACGATCCATCTCGTCCGTCAATACCGCCAGGCGATCGGACGGGTGATCCTCGAAATTCCGGCCGGGATCATCAATCCCGGCGAATCCAAGGAAGAGACCGGCCGGCGGGAATGCGAGGAAGAAACCGGCGTGCGGCCGGCCAAAATGGAATGGCTGTTCCGGTACTATCACTCGGTCGGATTTTCAACCGGCAACATCGAAATTTATCTCGGAACGGAACTGGCGAAAGCGTCGTCGCTTCTTCCGGATGACGGGGAGTTCATCGAGCGGGTGCGGATGCCGTTTGATGAGTTGTACCGCAAGGCCGTGTCCGGCGAAATTGTGGACAGCAAGACGATGTTGGCGGCGCTGTGGTATCAGCACCGCGTGAGAAAGGTTTAAACCGATGACCCGCCTTACGGTTTGCCCAGCGTAAAGGTCTCTCGAATACGGCAGTAGTTCGACAGACCCAGCCTTCCGATGGCTCGAAGCCGAGTCGGGTCGAGGCTTCCGTTGTTCCAAAGAGTATCCAATAGATGAATGTAGACCACCCGGCCGATCACCAGCCCGTCCGACGTCTCGGGCAGCGAGACCACCTGAACGAGCCGGCATTCGAGGCTGACCGGAGCCTCGCCGATGCGGGGCGGCTTGATCCTGACGCTGGGTTTCGGCGTGAGCTTCGCGATCTCAAACTTGTTTGTGTCCGGCGGAACATTTCCCGCGGCCCGGTTCATCCCCTCGGCCAGGGCCTCATCCACCACGTTCACCACGAATTCGCCCGTTTCCTCGATGTTGCGCAGCGTCCCCTTCTTTTCTTTCCCGCGCCGCGCGATCGCGACCGCCACCAGCGGAGGGTCGGTCGAGATCCCGTTGAAGAACGAGAACGGAGCGGCGTTCGGCAGTCCTTCGGGACTGATCGTCGAGACGAAGGCGATCGGACGGGGAACGATGACGGCGGTCATCAGGTCGTAGGCCTGGGATGGGTTAAGCTGCTTCGGATCGATTTCCATTAATCTCTCCTGATACGATCGACTTGAATTCTGTGCCCTCGGCGGGTCCTGTCCTTCGGCAGCCCCATCCGTCCTCACTCCGGCCGATCACATGGCCTGCCGGTGCACTCCACTGAAAACCCCTTGGTCTTTCCGTTGCGGGCGGATGGGGCGCCCCGCCTGCGGCCACCCGCCGCTATCACTTAAATCGCAGCATCTCCAGCACGACACGGGCCGTCTGCTGAAACTCGTTTAAGAGAAGATACTCGTTGACGGTGTGGATCTCGCGCATGCCGGTGCCGAGGTTCGCGACGTTCAGCCCGTGTCCGTTGAAGATATTGGCGTCGCATCCGCCGCCGGTCTTCCGGCAGGCGATCGGGACGCCCAATTTTTTGGCGGCCGCCATCACCCATTTCACGACCGGCGCGTCTTCGCCCAGGTTCATCCGCGGATAATCCCGCGCGATCTTGGACTCCACCGTCGCCCGGACTTCCCGGCCGTCCTTCACGATCCGATGCGAATCGGCGGCCTCCCGAAAACAGCCGGCCATGTGGGACGACTGGGCCGCGAGTTTTAATTCATCGTGGCTTCGCGCCTCGCCGTGAATGACGACCCGGTCCGGCACGATATTGACCGCGCTTCCCCCCTCGATCAGTCCGAGGTTTGCGGTCGTTTCGGCATCGATCCGGCCCAGCCGCATCCGGGCGATCGCCTCGGCCGCCACCCGGATCGCGCTGATGCCCTCTTCCGGACAGACGCCGGCATGGGAGGCCAGTCCATGCACGGTGAATTCCATTTTGTCCGCGGCCGGCCCCCGGGTGAAGAGCGAATCGGCCGGGCAGCTGTCCAGCACCAGTCCATGTCGTGATTTGAGCGACCGGATGTCCAGATGCTTCGCGCCGACCAGTCCGGCCTCTTCACAAATCGTAAAGACCGCTTCGATAGTCGGGTGGGGAATTTTCCGTTCTTTTAAAACCGCGAGGACTTCGAGAATGATTGCAAGACCGGATTTGTCATCGCCGCCCAGGATCGTCGTTCCGTCCGTCCGGATCCGGTCGGATTCGATGATGGGTTTGATCCCGCGGCCCGGAACGACCGTGTCCATATGGGCCGACAGCAGAACCGGCCCGCCGGGTTTTTTCCCTGGAAACGTCGCGATGACATTCCCGGTATTCCCACCCACCTTTTTCCCGGCGTCGTCCACGCGCACGCGGCAGCCCAGCTTCTTCAGCCGGCCGACCAGTTGCCGGGCAATCTTCCCTTCCTCCCGGGACAGGCTGTCGATCCGGACCAGTTCGGTGAATGTTTTGATCATCCGTTCGGATTGAATCATGGCGCTATCCCTTTGACGGCCGTTCCAAAAACATTCCCTGATCGCTCCGGACGAAACCGAACCGCTCATAGAAGGCCTGCTTGTCCCGCGTGTTCAGCCAGAATTTTTGGACCCCGGACAGAACGGGATGGGACACGATCGTTTTCATCAGGGATTCTCCGACTCCCTGACCTTGATAGTCCGGATGGACCACCACGTCCCAGAGCGTCGCGCGATAAATGCGGTCGGTCAGTACGCGCGCGAACCCGACCAACCGCCGGTCGTCCCAGGCCGAAAATATATAATCCGTATTCTCCAGCATGAGCTTGATCCCGTCCGGGGTCCGGCCTGCGGCCCATGGCGCATGATGACAGAGGGCTTGAAGTTGCCGGATATCCACGTCATGCCCTTCCCGGATTACGACTGCCATCAACCCAGCCTCCTCTTAAAATGTTCCGAGCATGACTCCGGAGAGGGCCATGAGGCCTCCGACCATGCAGAGCAGAAAGCCCAGCCCTCCGAGAAAAAACCACCGCCGCACCCGCCGCCCTTCCATTTCGGTCAGATGAACGTGATACCGCGATGGGGAGATCCACCATCCGGATGGGAGCCGGCCCCGACGATGAAGCAAGCGGTAAAGGACGACATGGTAATAAAGCCCGGTCGGAATGCCTTCGATGATCCCGGCCGCCAGAATGAAAAGGCCCAGATCCGTCAGGGTGGAGGCCGGGAAGCTGATCTGCATCATCCACTGGACGGCCAGGACGGCCGTCACGGTCAGGATCACCAGCGTCAGTTCGAGCATCGTTTATTCTCTCCCGAACCGATCGGCCTGTCAAGCCGTCCGTTAAGATACTCCTTGACTTAAATCGGTCGAAAGCTCATGATGAAGGCCATCATATTCCGTCAAGGAGGTGTTCCTATGTCTTATCTTCCCCTGTGGTTGATGATTATCGTGTCGCTTGTCGTTGTCGTGATCGCCGGTGCGGCTACCAGCGGCGATAAGTGATCCCGTTCATTTTTCCGCGCCATCCCTTGTTTTTCCGATCCTCTCGCGGTCAAGCCTCGAGCCGGCTCCCTTGCAGGTATATCCGTTGTTTCGCCACTATAAAACAAGCCTTGAGTCGTGTCAATGACCGCCTGATTTAACTCCCCCTTACCGCGAGCTTTGGCGTGCCCGGACCCGGTTGACAAGTTATATATACAGAGATATACTGAGGCCGCGTATGAGGCCGGTTGACCGCCCCTGTCGTCGCCGCGGGCCTGTCGTGAGTGGATCCCTTCCCTGAGGTGATAGGCTCCGATGAACAGACCGCTTCGGGTGTTGATCGTCGAGGATTCGGAAGATCACACGACACTTCTGCTGCATGAGCTGAAGCGCGGCGGTTTTGACCCGACCTTTGAACGGGTCGAGACGGCCGAGGCGATGAAGGCCGCCCTCCAACGGCAAACCTGGGATCTGATCCTTTCCGATAACGACCTGCCCCATTTCAACGCGCCCGCCGCCTTGTCGCGCTTGAAAGAGAGCGGGTTCGACCTGCCGTTTATCATTGTCAGCGGCCATATCAGTGAGGAAGCCGCCGTGGCCGCGATGAAGGCCGGCGCGCACGACTACGTCATGAAAAATAACACGGCGCGACTCATCCCGGCCATCGAGCGGGAGCTGCGGGAGGCCGAGATCAGACGGGAACGCCGGCGGGCGGAGGAAGCGCTGCAGGAGTCGGAGAAAACGTTCCGCCTTCTCGTGGAGCATTCACCCGACGTGATCATGAGGGTGGATCGCGAAAGCAAGATTTTGTTCATCAATTATACCTTGCCTCAGTACAACATCCAAAGCGTCCTCGGAAAAACGGCCGTCAGTTTTCTGTCGGCCGAGGACGGCTTGCGCTACATGCAGGCGCTCCATGAGGTATTCGAATCCGGGGAGGCGAGAGAGTTCGAAGTCGCCGCCGTCGGACCGACCTTCTGGTTGACCCGCCTGGTTCCGATCAAGGCCGACGGCCGGGTCGAGTCCGCGATGGTGATCGCGACCAACATCACCGACCGCAAGCGGACCGAAGAGGCGTTGCTGAAAAGCGAAGAAGAGTATCGGGCGATCATCACCAACATCAATGAAATAATTTATCAAGTCGACACGACGGAGGATTCGTTTTCAGGGAGGACACGGTTCGTAAGCAATCAGACCGAAGCGATCATCGGGTATCGGCCGGATGAGTTTCTTGAAGATCCCGGACTTTGGCTGCGGATCGTCCACCCGGAGGACAAACAAACTTTGCTCGAAACGACCCGGAGGATCATTGAAAGTCAGACGGCCGGTGTCCGGGAGTACCGCCTCCGGCACAAGGAGACGGGCGAATACCGGTGGCTGGAAGACCGGGTCATGCCGCAGGTCGGCGAGTCCGGAAAGGTGGTTGGAATTTTCGGCGTGGCACGGGACGTCACCGAGCGCCGGCGGGCGGATGAAGCGTTGTGGAAGAGCGAAGCCCGACACCGGGCTTTGCTGAACGCGATGCCGGACATGGTGTTCCGAATCAGCAAGGAGGGTGTTTATCTGGAATTCATTGCGTCGAAAGATAACGATACGCTGCCGTTATTCCCGCCGGATGACTTCCTCGGCAAAAATATAAACGAGACGTTGCCGGACCATGTGGCCCGGCAGGCGATGCATTATGTGATTCAAGCGCTCGAAACCGGCCATACGCAGATCTTTGAATACGAACTTCTCCTGGAAGGCAACCGGAGCGATTATGAAGCCCGGATCGTGGTGAGCGGAACCGATGAGGTGATGGCGATCGTGCGCGACATTACCGAGCGCAAGGCGCAGGCGGCCGCGCTGGAATACCAGGCCCTGCATGACATCCTGACCGATCTGCCCAATCGCACGCTGGTTCTGGACCGACTGAAGCAGGCGATCCATGCCGCCGACCGCGAGAACCAGCCGCTGGCGCTGATGATCATGGATCTGAACCACTTCAAGGACGTCAACGACGCACTCGGTCATCATCACGGCGATCTCCTGTTGAAACAGGTGGGGCCGCGTGTGCTGGGCGTGTTGCGGGAGTCGGACACGATCGCGCGGCTGGGCGGGGATGAGTTCGCGGTTCTGCTTTCAGCGACCGAGATCAACGGCGCGATCGTTGCGGCCCAAAAGATCCTGGAGGTGCTGGACCGGCCGTTCGTGGTGGAGGGGTTTTTTCTTGAGATCGGGGCCAGCATCGGCATCGCGGTCTTTCCCGAACACGGGGAGGATACCGATATACTGATGCGCCGCGCCGATGTGGCGATGTACCAGGCCAAGCAGTCCGGCAGCGGCTACGCCGTCTATATTTCGGAGGATGACCGGCACAGCCCGCGCCGGCTGGCGTTGATGGGGGAGCTTCGCCATGCCGTCGAGCGGCAGGAACTGGTTCTTCACTACCAGCCGAAGATTGATCTGAAGGCCGGGCGGACCGTTGGCGTCGAGGCGCTGGTGCGCTGGAATCATCCGCATCATGGATTGATTCCGCCGGACCAGTTTATCTCGCTTGCGGAACATACCGGCGTGATCAAACCGCTCACGCTGTGGATTCTAAAGGAAGCGGCTCACCAGGCCCTCGCCTGGCACCGGACCGGGATGGAAATCCCGGTTGCGGTGAATCTTTCGGTGCGAAACCTGCAGGATTTGCAGTTTCCGGCTCAGATCACCGAGCTGTTCCAGACCCATGGTCTCCGGCCGGACGGGCTGGAGATGGAGATCACCGAAAGCGCGATCATGGCCGATCCTGGCCGGGCGATGGAAATCCTCAAACGGCTGAGGGCGATGGGCATCCGGTTATCGATCGACGACTTCGGAGCTGGCTATTCCTCCCTGAGCTATCTCCGGAAAATGCCGGTGGACACGGTCAAGGTGGACAAATCGTTTGTGATCGGCATGGCCGCGAATTCAGACGACGCGGTGATCGTGCGCTCGACGATTGACCTGGCCCACAATCTCGGGCTGAAGGCCGTTGCGGAGGGTGTGGAGAGCCGGGAAATATTGGACCGGCTGGCAACGATGGGTTGCGACGAGGCACAGGGATATTTCATCAGCCGTCCGGTTCCGGCGGCGGAGATCGCCCCGTGGCTGGCCGATTCACCCTGGGGATTGAAGAGGGATTGAAAGCGGTCTCAGCGGTAGGCTATAATGGCCGCGGAGGAAACTCATGAAGAATCTCGCGCGACTGACCGCTTTTATCCGACCCTATCTCCAACGCATGCTGCTCGCGGCCGCGATCCTGGTCTGCGTGGCCCTGACGAACCTGGCATTGATGTGGATCGTCCGAACCGTGGTCAATGCCTTCCTGCATGAACCCAATACGGCTTCGCTCGACTCGTCCATACTCTTCCTGATCGGACTTTTCATCGTCCAGGGCCTGCTGACGATGGGCCACAGTTACCTCATCGCTTACGTCGGCCAGCGGGTCGTCGCCGACTTCCGTCTGAAACTCTTCAACCATCTCGGAATCCTGTCGGTCAGCTTTTTTGCCAAACGGCGCACGGGAGAGCTGATCTCGCGGCTGACCAGCGACGTTTCGGTTATCCAGACCATCGCCACGGACGTCCCGATCAATCTGGCCAAACAGGTCGTCACGCTGATCGGCGGGGTGGCGATCCTGTTTTATCTCAACTGGCGGATGTGTCTCTTGATTGTGGCGATTCTTCCCCTGATCGCCGGAATCGGGATGTTCTTCGGCCGAAAACTGAAAAAACTTTCGACCCGGATCCAGGACCGGACGGCCCATACCACAACGGTGCTGGAGGAATTCGTCTCCGGGATCCGGATCATCAAATCGTTCGTGGCCGAATCCTACGAGGCGGCCCGCTACCGGGACCAGTTGGAAGAAACGGTTGGAGCCGCCCTGGCCCGCGCCCGGATCCTGTCCGTCTTCATCCCGCTGATCACGATCGTGACCTTCGGCGCGGCGGCCGGAATTTTATGGTACGGCGGCCATCAGGTGATCGCCGGGGCGATCACGCCCGGAGACCTGATCGCTTTCATCCTATATGCCGGAATACTGATCGGGCCGTTTGGAGCCTTTGCCCGTCTTTTCTCACAGGTGAAGGAAGCCCAGGGCGCGACGCAGCGCGTTTTCGAGATTCTGGACACGAAACCCGAAGTGGCCGATGCGCCGGAAGCCAGCGAGATGCCCCGGATCGACGGCCGCGTCGTTTTCAATCGCGTCAGTTTTAATTACACGCCCGAGATCCGTGTGTTGCACGAGATTTCGCTTTCGGTCCGGCCCGGCGAAGTGGCGGCGCTCGTCGGACCCAGCGGCGCCGGAAAAAGCACCTTGATTCAGCTCCTCCATCGCTTCTATGACCCGACGGCCGGCCGGATCGAGATCGACGGCGTCGATATCAAGACGGTCCTTCGGGCCGGCCTCTACCGCCAGATCGGTCTGGTGCCGCAGGAGACGATCCTGTTCGGCGGTTCGATACACGAGAACATCCGGTACGGCAAACTGACCGCGACGAAGGACGAGATCATCGAAGCGGCGAAATCGGCCAACGCGCACGATTTCATCACGGCCTTTCCAAAAGGGTATGACACGATCGTCGGTGAAAAGGGAATCAACCTCTCGGGCGGGCAACGCCAGCGAATCGCGATCGCGCGCGCGATCCTTAAAAATCCGCGCCTCTTGATCCTGGACGAGGCCACCTCGTCGCTCGACAACGAATCCGAGGCGGCGATCCAGGAGGCCCTCGACCGGCTGATGGAAGGGAGGACGACCTTCGTGGTCGCCCACCGTCTGACCACGATCCAGAAAGCCGACCGGATCTTCGTGATGGACAAGGGACGGATCGTGGAAGAGGGAACGCACGCCGAGCTCCTGGAGCGCCGCGGGCTGTACCATCATTTATATACCTTGAAGCTGGCGGGGATCGAGGAGTAGGGATGCGGTTATTGGAATAGTTTTCTGATCTTTTGCGCCACCTGATGCGGCGAGGTCGTGGCCTTCACCAAGTAATCCGCCGCGCCCAGTTCCATGGCCCGGCTCACCTCCTGCGACGCCCCTTTCACGGAAATCACGATGACCGGAATGTCATTGAGGTTCGGTTCCGTCTTGATGATCTGCAGAACTTTGTAGCCGTCCATGCCTTCCATGACGAGATCCAACAGGATCAGGTCCGGCCGCGTCTCCATCAGGATCTTGAGCCCTTCCACGCCGTTCCTGGCCGCGAGAACCGAATAGCCCTCGGACATCAGACGTTGTTGATAGACCGATTGATAAAAATGGGTGTCGTCAATGATCAGGATCTGTTTTCGATGGGCCGGCGCCTGGGCCGCCCGCGCGGTCGAGACCTTCTCGATATGGGCGGCGATGCGTTGGGCATCCTCGGATTTGATCGAGACGAACTTGACGCCCATCCCGATGCCTTCATGCCGATAGAGAATCCGGCCCTTGACCTCCATGGGTTCGTTGTCGAGTTGAAACCGGATCGTCACGATGTCGCCCTTGGCGAACTTCGCGCGGGTGCTGACATACATCCCGTCCATGCTGAGATCGATGGCCTGACCGGCCGGCTTCCCGTCGATCACCAATTCCTGCATGATCAGGACCCGTTTGTTCTTGCGTTGCTTGGCGCTTTTGGGCGCTTCCATCCGGCCATGCCTTTTCGCGGTTTGTTTAACGACGTGTTCAAAACCGATCCACACTGCACTTAATTTTCAACTCTGTCAAGAAAAAACCGGATGGATCGTCCGTCTCTTGACGCTCCTTCCCAGCTCCGGTATACTCCCGCTTGAATTACGCCGGCCTGAACCGCCGCCTTCGATGTAGGGGCGAATCTTGTATTCGCCCCGATCAGGGCGATCACGAGGATCGCCCCTACAATAAAGGGGCATTTGTGCTTGGTCAATTGAGATACAATTCCGACATCCATCACCGCCGATCGGTTCGCTTGAAGGCCCATGATTATTCCTTGGCCGGCGCGTATTTTGTGACCATCTGTACGCAAAACCGTGAATGCGTGTTCGGGGAAATCCAAAAAGCCGAAATGATATTAAACAACGCGGGACGGATGGTACAGAACGTGTGGGATGAATTACCCGTTCGTTATCCGGGCGTCCAGATCGATTCATTCATCATTATGCCGAACCATATCCACGGGATTATTCTATTAACCGGGTCAACGCAACGTAGGGGCGAATCTCGTATTCGCCCCAATCAGGGCGATCACAAGGATCGCCCCTACGGGACATTGGCGGGAACGATTGGCCGGGTGATGCAGGGTTTTAAATCCATGACCACCCGTAAATATATCAGCGGGATCAGGGATAATGGTTGGCCCCCGTTTGAAAAACGATTATGGCAACGCAATTATTATGAACGGGTCGTTCGGGACGATTCCGAAATGCACCGTGTCCGTGAATACATCACCGGCAATCCGGCGGGATGGTTGGAGGACGAAGAAAATCCGGTTCGCCATTCGTAGGGGCAGGCCCCCGTGCCTGCCCGGATCTGCGGGATCGAAAAGGAGCAATATATTCGACCTGCATCTATTATATATAGGCCGGAGGGGCAGGAAAATTACCCCGCGCCGGAGCCGACGGCGGTGAGCGGCATTGGATTTTTAAATTTAGCGACAAGAGAAGTAATGGCAAAAAAATTTCCTCCGGGACGATGCACACATTGTTTGAACTTTTTTGATAAACTCACAGCAGATCATGTGTTTCCCAAATCATGGTATCCAGAATCAACTCCTGAAAATCTGGAAAAGTGGCAGATTCCGGCGTGTCATCGATGTAATGAGGAATATGGAAAAATAGAGAACGACCTTTTGCAACGTATAGGGTTGTGTTTGGATCCTATAGAAATCAGTTCTCTTGGCATAACGGACAAAGTCTTGCGATCTATAAAGCCAGAATACGCCACGAGCAAAAAAGATCGACTTCACAGGCAAAAGAAAAGAGAGAAACTAATAAGAAGTTTAATGCCAAGAAATCAGGTGCCTCAAGAAGCTTTTTTCCCCGGTTTTGGAGCTCCTTCTGATAGAAACATTCTTGGCAATTTTGTCGTGAGGGTCCCAAAAGCTGGAATTAAAGCACTTGCTGAAAAACTTGTTAGGGGAATAACTTTCATTGTAGATAACCGTTTTATAGAGAAATCTCATTTTATTGATCTTATTGTTGCTGATGAGAAAAGCGCACAAGATTTAATCGAAATTATTAGACGATTTGGTGACCAATATCATAAAGGTCCTGGTATTCGAATCGGCAGAGCCGTTGCACAAGACAATATTGATTCCGCAGTATTTGAGATAGAAATATGGAGGAGGTTTCGATTCTATGCTACTGTGGAGCCAAGAGAGAGCTCGTAACTTCCACCCCCACCGGAGCCGATGGTGTTCTATAGAGGCCTCGCGAAATGAAGACGAGCGCTTACATCGGAACCAGTCTTGACGGCTTTATTGCGAGAAAAGATGGGGGGATCGATTGGCTGGTCAAATTCGAGAAGCCTGTGAGAGGCGACTACGGCAAATTTATAAGCAAGGTCGACGCGGTCGTAATCGGACGGGGCACGTTTGAAAAAGTCCTCACGTTTCCCACCTGGCCTTATAAATTGAAAGTCTTCGTGCTGAGCAGCACGATGAAACACGCGCCGGCCAAGTTAAGAGGGAAAGTGACCGTTCTTTCGATGAAGCCGAGAGAGTTGCTGAATTATCTTTCCAACGAAGGCTTTTCGGATATCTATGTGGACGGCGGAAAGGTGATACAGAGCTTTCTAAAAGAAGATTGCATCGATGAGCTGATGATCACCCAGGTCCCCATGCTGATCGGAAGCGGCATTCCCTTGTTCGGCGATCTTGACCATGATCTTCCATTCAAGCATATACGGACCAAAATATATTCCAACGGACTTGTAAAGAGCCACTACAAAAGAAAACGAAGGCCCGGGGTCAAGCCTTAAAAGTTGAAAATTTCCGCCGAGAATGGTATAGATGCCGACATGAACCGGCTTGATCATTATGAGCTTCCATCGGAGGAGATGATTCCGATCCTGCGGGCCATGACGCCGGCGAAGCGTCTGGAGACGGCGTTCTATCTGGCCCGGCTGGCTCGAAAGATGATGCTGGCCCAGGCGTCCGCCGCCCATCCCGAATGGACGGAACAGCAGGCGCAGCAGGACGTGGCCCGGAGAATTCTTCGTGGAGCAGAATGAGCTTCTGCGTTACGTCGTCCGATCGCTTGAAGAAATCGGGATTCCCTACATGATCGGAGGATCGCTGGCCTCGTCCGCCTATGGTGAACCGCGGCTGACCAACGATATTGACATCGTCGCCGACCTCGCGCCCGGGCACGTTCAAGCGCTTCTGACGAAGTTTCCGCCGGATGAATATTATCTGGACGAAGACAAGATCAAAGAGGCGATGGCCCGGCGGGGCCAGTTCAACATCATCCATCCGTCATCCGGATATAAGGTCGATATCTTCATTTCCGGACAGGACGCCCATGGACGGTCGCAGCTTTCACGGCGGCGCAGACTGGAAGCTCCGGATGGAGAACACGCCTTCTTCGCTTCACCGGAAGACGTCGTCTTGAAGAAAATGGAATATTTCCGAATCGGTGAATCCGAGCGTCAGCTTCGGGACATTGTCGGGATGCTGCGCGTCCAGGGCGATCGGCTTGATCGGCCCTATATCCTGCATTGGGCCGCGGAGATGGGTCTTGTGGGGATATGGGAAACGATTTTACGGCGACTCGGTGAAAAATAAACTGCGGTCCGGCCTTAACGAAACTTAAGCGCTAGGTCGTGAAGTTAGTTGTTTCCACCCCGTGCCGGAGTCGGGGGCGGTGTTTTACTTGGGCGGTGGTCCGATAGAAGGCTTGTGTCCGGTTCGGCCGAGAACGTGGCGTGCCAGTTGGATATACTGACCCCGCCGCTGACTTTTCGCGATGGCTTTGACCGGAATCGTCCTTAGAACCCGCTGATACCCGTCTGCTCGATCCGCCTGGTTCCGATACCAGGCCAGCCATCCGAACCACCGGACCGCCTTGTAAATGACGTAGCGAACAACGGTGTTAACCTGGGACACCGCCATTCCCTCCAGGAGAACCGCATCGGAATCCGCCCGGGAACGTTTCTGATCCCAATAGAGCCAGTCGTGAATCACAGCCGCGTTGCCGTATTTGCCCCACTGAGGAAGAATAAACCAAAAAGGGCGGGGAATCGATGCAAAGTCCGTTTCGAATCCTACCGGAACATTGATCTTATCATCGCTTCCCTCGGCCCCGACATCGAATCCAAACTCCTGCCTTAGTATCCAGGTCCGGCCATCGGCCAGCGGGGAGACCAGCAAGATTGACGTGAAACGGGAAATGAAAGCATTGCTCCTATTCCGGGCCTTCTATTTCTGCAATGAGAAAAGAAAACTGATTTCTCCCGAACCCTTACTTCTTTCCACGCCTTCCTGAACCAGTCTCTTGGCTGCTTCGATTAAATCCGTCTGCTCGGCATGTTCGATATTGAAGTCGGTTTTAATCTTTGATGCGCTGTTTCCAAAATCGTCCTTTGGCAAGTGGCGGAGGGCGATATGCCAGAACCAGCAAGAGTCAGTGTTCCCGTGAAGAGGGAATTTCGCGAATATTTCATCATCGATTTTATCCGCCGGGATTCCGACTTTTTCCAGAACCTCCTTCCGATTGCTGACCAGCATCGTATCCGTGGCCCGGAGAGCATTACGGTCCAGGAAGTAGTCAGGTATACCCCGGATGTCCGCTTGATCTCCGTTATGATCGATATGCCGGGGCGATGCATCAACCGAGATGATCACACATCCATTGGAGAACTGGCTTGAGTGCGGGTCATTCTTCGCCGCTTGTTTCAGGACATTGAGCAATGTATTGATACCCAAGTTATCCACCGGTCCGCCGTCGTAAAGATGGAGGTACCGAGTCGGAAAAGCCTGGTCCGGTGGCGAATATTTTCTCAAGGTGACACTCTGGAAGGCCCCGGGGAAAGCCGACGAAACATTTACAGCGCGAGCCACTTTGTAGCTTGCGAGACTGGAGTTCATTTCTGCGAAGCTTTCGTCCGTAAAAGTAAAGGAGTCGCTGAGGCCGTCATTGGTTGCATTAATCAGAAGCTTGGGGCGCTCCGGGTTCAGGTCGGCATAGGATGCACCATGAAAAAGATTGTTGTTAAAGACCTGGACCATGATGTCGCTTCGGGTAAAGTCCGTGAACCAATAGGGGATCATGTTCTGGGGAAGGAACCATCGACCAATCCAACGCCATTTAAAATCGCGCCCCATCCGGTCCATGACTTCGGCGTCCTCAAAGTGGATTTGTCGGTAGCCTGTCCAAGTGAAATATTTATATCCGTCCAATGCATAGTAAGCTGCGGGAAGCGATCCCCCTGAAACCGAGGAGATAAAATCGACCCGATCAAGGATGCCGAGGCGTTTTAATTCGAGCATCGCCGCGCTCGCGAAATTGGCGGCGCGACTCCCGCCACCGGAAAGAGCGAGTCCTATGAACATTTTATCTTTCTGTTCCTTGTCTCCGATGATATAGTTGGCTTTGCTTTGTTCAACCGGGCTTTTTTGAGCTCGCTTATTCACATAGGGCCAGATATGAGCAAGGGTGCAAGAAGCCGTTGTAAGCGTAGTGATGATGAGAAGGGAAACCAGACAAAATCGATTTAAAACGAAATGTTCCATGATCTCCTCCGAAATATTTCTTGTAATACGCCGCTTTTGATTATCAAAGCCCTTTACATTTTACACTCCACTTTTCATCCACTGATCCCGCGGGGTGCGGCGGTGTTCGCGGCGGCTGCCGATGCGCGGGCGCATGTCGTAACGAAGGGGCGCTCCCTCGGCCGTGATCTGATGCCATCCCGTTCCGGACTTCACGTCAAAGACGCCGATATAACCTCCGGCCAGCAACTGAAACGGTTCATGGATATGTTTTCCGTAATCAAACTGAGTGCCGCCTTTTTTGCGGAACGACTCGAACCAGGCCGGGTAGACGAAATCGGATACCAGGGTGCCGTTGATTTTGTATCCGAATGAGTCGGCCTCGCAGGCATCGCAGACCTCATAGGCGTAAAGCGTGCCTGTTTTTGCATTCGGCTGAACGAAGGCCGTGAGGTTGATGTCCGGATCTCCGAGCATCTCCAGCAATTCGTGGCTGGCGGTCACGGTCCATTGATAACCGTATTGAATGTCGCTCCGGGCAAAGACTTTTCCAAGCGGCAAACCTTCTTTGGTGAGATCGTGATAGCCCAGCGCGCCGGCTTGATCCGAGGTATCCAATATGACAAGCCACCACGAACCCTGCGGCGGTTTCTTGCCTTTGGGTACAAATAGGAGGTCCGCATCGATTCCCCAGGCCGGGGCAAAGTCCCGGTGCACCTGGGTTTGAAGCGCGGGCACGGCCGTTCCCACCTGCTTGTCGGTTAAGACGGTGCATGCGTTGATGACGGCAATTTTTATGTTGGCCATTTTTTCCTCTATTCGCGAATGATGAAGGTGTTATGATACGGATTGGACGGAGCTTTTTGGAAAATCAAGCGGAAGATTTCAAGGGGATGGCAGGGCTGCCGTTGATCGGCTCTATGGACGACAAGGATTGCGGTCTGTATTGGAGCTACCGTGGTCTCTATACGGGTGGCGTCCGTATAGGATGGTGCCGCGCGCATTCCCCCGATGCGACGAGAAAACCGATAATCTGGGACGGGTATATCAAAACCGGATCAATGTGTCAAGAAAATAATCCCCGATCACCGGTCCTTTCTTCCTCACAGTTACGGTAGCAAGGTAAAGTCCTGGGTGACATTTCCGCCGCTTAAATCGGCGGCCGCGGTCTGGGTCTGGTATCCGTCCGCGGAAGCTTCCAACTGATACTTTCCGGCGACGGTTCCATCGGCCGTGAATGTAATCGGAAGGGGTCCGAAGGTTCCCAGAGAAGGCGCTCCGACCGGAAGGGTCAGTGAATAATTTATCGTGGCGGACGTCGAGCGAACCTCCATCGTCGGGCCGGAGGAAAAAGTCTGACTGGCGCGGATCACGGCCTCCGCCGTAGACGGGTTGATCGTTCCGCTTGCCGTTTGAACGGTTGAAGGGGCCAGTCCGATCGGGGACGCAACGGTGCTGACGGGGGTGGCCGCTAGCGCGGTCACGGGGACGGATTGAATCAGTGCGGTGGCGGCGCCGTCAGCCGTGATGACGACGTCGTAATTTCCGGCCGTGGAACTTTGCTGAAGAGGGGAAAGACTAAAACTCCCGGTCGCATCCGGTATCGTTGATTTCACCACCGTTCCGGCCTGCTCGGCATAGACGACCGGATTGGAAAGCGCCGTGTCCACAAACCCGGTGATCTGGCCGCTTACTACAACCGGGGTGACCGAGATGACCGGCTTAAGGCTGTATCCACCGTTTCCTTTTGTAACAATGGAGCGGCAGGCGTCGAAATCCAGAATCAAGTCCACGAGGGTATCGGCCGCCACGTCGAATTCGTGAATGAGCTTCAGCCCGGTCTGGGACGCGCTCGGCGTGTCCAGGGCGGTCTCGGTCCCGCCGGTCGGAACGACGGAGTTGTTCAACGGTTCGCTCGGGGAGTTGGGGACCAGCTCCAGTCGGATCTGCGTATAATGCCCGGCCGGCAATGCCGTCTGGCCCAGATCTTCCAGAGCGCCATTCACAAGAGAGGTCAGGTCGATCTTCTTCGCCGGGGATATCGTAATATCGCTCCACCCGCTTGAATCCTCCGTGGCGCTTGCGCTTTGATGAACCCGGACCTTTGACACGGTGACGTAAACCTTGTCAAAGCCGCAGGCGGCCGCATCGGTCAGTGAAACATGCAGCGTTCCGGTTCCACCGCCTTGTCCGCCTGATCCGCCGCAGCCCCACAGTGCCAGGGACAGAGCAACCATCCCCCATCGAAAATGATTCGCTTTCACCATGACTTCTCTCCTCTGAACCAGGAAATTTTAACGCCAGCCTTTTCATCCGACGTCGATTATAAGTTAAAAACCAACCTGCGTCAATCACACGAGGGTGCTCCGTCCCAATCTTGCTTCACGTCCGTCGATGTGTTAATCTCTCACTCTTATGAAACAACCGATTGTTGCCATCATAGGACGACCGAATGTCGGCAAGTCCACGCTGTTCAACCGGATACTGGGGAAACGGGTGGCGATCGTGGAGGACATTCCGGGCGTCACGCGCGACCGGAACTATGCCGAGGCGAATTACTCCGGCCGCTCCTTCATCCTGGTGGACACCGGCGGACTGGACCCCACCGCCGCGTCCGGCGAAAGCATACTGTCCCAGGTCAAGGCCCAGACGGAGCATGCGATTGCCGAGGCCGACATCCTGATCATGCTTTTTGACGGCCGCGAAGGCGTCACGCCGCTGGACCAGGAGATCGCCTCGCTGCTGCGGCGTCTCAAAAAGCCGATCTTTTACGCCGTCAACAAAATCGACACACCCAAATCCGAGCCGCTGACGGCCGAGTTCTACCGTCTCGGAATCAAGACACTCCATCCCGTTTCGGCCGAGCACAGCAAGGGCGTGGATGAGTTGTTGGAGACGATCGAGCCTCTCCTGCCGCCGCGCTCGGAAGCCGAAGCGCCTAAAGACGCGGCCGCCGCCGTTCCGAGAATAACCGTGGTCGGGCGGCCGAATGTCGGCAAGTCCACTCTGATCAACGCGCTGCTGGGGGAGAATCGTCATGTGACGGACGCCACGCCGGGGACGACGCGGGATGCGATCGACAGCCTCGTGCGGCACGACGACAAGAACTATCATTTCATCGACACCGCCGGGATACGGCGGCGGGGCAAGATCGAACGGGGCGTGGAGCGGTACAGCCTGTCGCGCGCGCAGACCGCGATCGAGCGGTGCGACCTGGCCGTGGTGGTTCTGGACGCGGCGGAGGGCATCGTTGAGCAGGACACCAAGATCATCGGCCAGGCGTTGAAGGCCCGCAAGGGCTGTCTGATTCTGGTGAACAAGTGGGATCTGCGACAGCATGATCCGAAGGCGAGGGAGAAGATCGCCGGGGAGTTGAGACGGCGGCTGGCCTTCCTCCCGTATGCTCCGATTCTGTACATCTCGGCGTTAAAGACGACGCCGGTCAAGGAGATCTTTGAAAAAATCGATGCGATCGTGACGGCCTATTCACGGCGCATTTCGACCGGGGCCTTGAACCGCGCCTTCGAGCAGGCCGTTACGGCCAAACCGCCCCCGCAACGCTCCGGCCGGGTTGTCAAACTCAATTACATCACGCAGGCCGAGTCCCGGCCGCCGACCTTCGTGATCTTCTCGAACCGGCCGGAACAGGTGAAGGAGCCGTATCTGCGGTACCTGGAAAATTTTCTGCGCCAGACGTTTGATTTTACCGGAACGCCGCTGTCCATCCGGCTTCGGAAGAAGCGGACCTCGGCATGAGGAGAAACAATTCAAGGTGAAGATTAAGACCGTCATGATCACGATATGGGCCGTAGCCGTCTGGCTCGTTCCATTTTCGGCCGCCCGGGCCTATGAAGAAAAAACGGTGACCGACGGCGGCACGATCACCGGCAAGGTGATCTTCAAGGGGCCCGTCCCGCCGCCCCGGCCGTTCGGCCTGATCGTCTATCCGGACATGGAGGTTTGTGAACGGAACTCGGACGGCAAAGGCCATCGCCTCCTCCAGGACTTTACGGTTTCGAAGGATGGAGGATTCCAGGATGTGGTCGTGGTTGTGGAAGAGGTCGGGCAGGGGAAGCCCTTTCCATTATCCGGTCCCACGATCGCCATCAAGGATTGCAGCTTCAGCCCGTTCATGTCCGTGATCCGCGACCGGCAGAGCATGACCTTTCAAAATCGTGACGGCGTGATCCACGATATCCAGACCTATGCCATCGAGGAGACCAAGCGCGGCGACCGTATTTTCGACCGCGCGGCGCTTCCCGATTCCACCCTCACGCAGGAGGTCCGGGTGCCGAAGGGACAGAAGATCGTCTGGACGCAATGCGGAAAGCATTCCTTCATGCAGACCTGGTTTTATGCCGTGGATAATCCCTACTACGCGATCACGTCGGAGGCCGGCGGTTTTTCGATCAGGGATCTGCCGCCCGGCCGGTACCGCGTGACGGCCTGGCATCCCTTCATGAAGCTTCGGGAGCAGACGATCGAGATCTCGGCCCATTCACAAACAGTGGTCAATTTCGAATTTGGAAAGTAAATTGACGGACTCCCGAAGTGGTGTTACAATGTTCTTCCCTGAAATGGTGTAGAGGTTGTCGCATGGCCAACGAAACTCAGATCCAATGGACCGAAGACGCTTTGAAGAGCGTCGAGAAGGCCCCTCTGTTTTTGCGCGGCATGGTGAAAAAACTGGCCGAGAAGAAGGCGAGAGAGATGGGCTTGTCGCAAATTACGACCGAGCAACTGACGGCCTGGAAGAACGAATCCATGGGGGCGATGGGCGGAGA
Source organism: Nitrospirota bacterium (assembly GCA_016200255.1). Classification (GTDB taxonomy): domain Bacteria; phylum Nitrospirota; class Nitrospiria; order JACQBZ01; family JACQBZ01; genus JACQFA01. The sequence goes on from JACQFA010000003.1 coordinate 41,637, forward strand.
GAAGGGCCTACAGGAGGCGGCCGATCAGCTGGCCAAGGGCCATCTTCCCTGGACGCTTGCGGCGCGCGAGCGGCTGGCGACCGTCCCGGTTTTCATGCGGGAGATGGTGCGGCAGATCGCCGAAGAGGTCGCGATCGAACGCGGCCACATGGAAGTGAATGTCGATCTGCTGCAAAAGGTCGAGGCGCTGGGTGAATTTGAGGATCAAAATGCGCGTCCGGCGCTGCGGTGGTCGGAGGGCGCGACGGCTCTGCTGATGAAGAAGATCGAGAGCGCGCCGCCCGTGGCGACCGATTTCGTCTCCCAGATGCTCAAGAGTGATGCCGAGGACCTGGCCCGGTCCAGGGGTTTTTCAGAAATGACGGAGGAAAACCTGAGGGTCCTCTGGGAGTCGCCGCTTTCCGAGGTGAAATGGTCCGGGGAGGCTTGGCGGAGGCTCCAGACCTCGCCCGATTTCGTACGCAGCGGGATCCGAAAGGCGGCCGAACGGCGCGCGCGAAAAGACGGGGCCAGGGAAATTTCGTCCGAAATGCTGACGCGCTACCGCAACCAGGCGATGATGAAGGCCGTGATGCGGATTCGCAAACTCGGCTTCAACGAGTTGACCTTCGATGCATTTGACGCGGCCAAGGAAAAAGTAAAGCGTCTTCAAGGAAACGAGCAGGCGGACAAACGCCTTTCCGAGATCCGCGACTTCATGACCAAGCGCCCCGAGAAATCCGGCGAAGTGCTCGGCGACGAATTGATGACCCGCTTCCGGAAATATCTCAAGGGCGAAGGCGATTTGAAGACCGAATAACGATGTGCCGGTCTTTCCGACCATGACGATTCGAACGAAACGAGCCGCCCTTCTTGCCTTTGTCTTTTATCTTCTGCTTTTCGCATCGTTTGCCGAATTCCATGCCTATGCCAACGATGAACTGACCGATGCCCATGGCTGTCAGATCGGCCTCTGGGTGCAGCACGGCCAAACGGCCGTCCTCTCCGTCGTCCTCGTATCCGCCGTGCTGGCGTCGCTGTTTTATTCCAACCCTTCAATTAAAGCGTCCTACGTAAAGCCGTTCCGTTTCACGGCATCCTTGCGCGCGCCTCCTTCTCTCCTGTAACACGTTCCTGATTTCTCCAAAAAACAAAAAACAGCCAAGGCGTGTCTTCCATACGCAACGTTTAGCGGGGAGAATCTTATGCGCGCGATGCTTATCGTTCTGTTTATTTTTCTTGCAGCCGGTTCGGATTTTTCAGCCGAAGCGCAGCAGGTGTCATCCATGAACCCGAAAATTTCTTTGGACGGCCTCTTTGCGGTCGGGGCCTCGACGGTTCCGGATATTGAGAACATTGAGACGGGGGGCCATGATCCCAATCAGCGGGGCATCACGGTCCAGAACGTTGAGCTGACGATGAGCGCGGCGGTCGATCCCTACTTTACCGGCAACGCGAACATCGTCTATCAGATCGACAAACAGGGCGAGAGCACCGTGGAACTGGAGGAGGCCTATCTCACCTCCACATCGCTCCCATGGAACCTCCAACTGAAGGGCGGGCAGTTCTTCAACCAGTTTGGGCGACTGAATGCGACGCATCCCCATGCCTGGGATTTTATCGATCAGCCGCTGGTCAACGGACGATTCCTCGGGCCCGATGGGCTGCGGGGGCCCGGTCTTCAACTCTCTTATCTTTTGCCGCTTCCGATCTACTCCGAGGCGATCATCGCGGTGCAGAATGGCTCGGGTGGGACCGGATTCAGCTTCCGCAACACGCCCGGAGAGGAACTCTTCGGGCGCACGGTCGTCGACCGTCCGGTCAAGAGTCTGGCCGATATGGTGATCGTCCCGCGTCTGCTCGGTTCCGTAGACCTGACCGATACGCAAACGGTGGTTCTGGGAGGTTCCGGGGCTTTCGGGGCGAACGGCAGCAGAACGGATACGCAGACGGCGATTTACGGCGCCGACCTTTATTACAAGTGGAAACCCTTGACGGCCGAATCGGGATGGCCGTTTGTCGGCTGGCAATCCGAAGTCATAATGCGCCGCTACCAGGCCGGCTCCACGGCCGGTCCTACTCCGCTCCAACAAGAAACGCTCCGCGACCGTGGAGGGTATACGCAAGTGCTCTGGGGATTCACGCGACCGTGGGTGACCGGGGTTCGGCTCGACTATGTGGCCGGATCGGGGGGAGATCCCGCTGCCGATCCGCTGCGCGAGCGCCGGTTCCGTGTTTCACCCGATATCACGTTTTATCCCAGTGAGTTTTCGAAATGGCGTCTGCAATACAACTACGACGATATTCAAAGCCGCGACAAGCCGGTCCATTCCGTCTTCCTGCAGTGGGAATTCATGGTGGGAGAGCACGGGGCGCATAAATTTTAGCCAAAATTATATGGGAGAGCGAATATGAAAAAGATTCTTATCGCCGGTATCTTGTGGAGTCTGTTCTTTTCCTCCTTCGCGGAGGCCAAACTGAATATCGTGACGACCACCCCCGATTTTGCATCGGTGGCCAAGGAAATCGGCGGGGACCGGGTGGAGGCGGCCAGTCTCGCGAAAGGGGTTCAGGACCCGCATTTTGTGGACGCGAAACCGAGTTTCATCCGGTTGCTCAACCAGGCCGATATCCTGATCGAAGGAGGGGCCGATCTGGAGGTGGGCTGGCTTCCGCCTCTTCTGGAGAGCGCACGGAACGGGAAGATCCAAACGGGGAATCCCGGACGGATCGTGGTCTCCAGAGGAATCAGACTGTCGGGAGTTCCCACGGGTCCGATCGACCGCTCTCAAGGGGACGTGCATCCGCTGGGAAATCCGCACTTCATGCTCGATCCGGAAAACGGGAAGATCATCGGGGAGGAGGTCGCGTCGACCCTCTGCCGTCTGGACGCCGGCTCCTGCGAGTTCTACCGGAAAAACCAGACGGTCTTCAACCAGCGCCTCGATCAAAAGATTTCCGATTGGCTGCAGAGGATGGCCCCGTATCGCGGCACCAGGGTGATCACCTACCATGAGAGCTGGCCCTATTTCGCCGAACGGTTCGGCCTGAACGTCGTCGGCCATGTCGAGCCGAAGCCGGGGATTCCTCCATCGCCGGTGCACCTGGAGAGCCTGATCGATCTGATCACGCGGGAGAAGGTGAAAGTTCTGATCATGGAGCCGTACTTCGGCGATCAGGCCACGAAATTTCTTGCGCAAAAAACCGGCATCCAGGTTCTGGTCTTCTATCCGTCGGTCGCTCCGGAAGCCGGTATCAATAATTACTTTGATATCTTCGAACGAAATATCACCCGGCTTACGGAGACATTAAAAACAGCCGATAAAAAATAGCAGGAGCGGACAACATGTCTATTTTAGCACTGCCATTTCTCGCGTGCCTCATCCTGACGGGGATCTATGTCTACCTGGGGATCCATATTGTCCGTCGGGGAATCATCTTCGTCGATCTCGCGCTGGCCCAGCTGGCGGCGTTGGGATCAACGGTCGCCTTGTTGATCGGATACGACCCATCCGATCGAACGGGCTATCTCCTCTCGCTCGGATTTACCGTGGTGGGCGCTGTGGTCTTCTCATTGACCCGGCAGAGGCGGGAAAAAATTCCCCAGGAGGCGATCATCGGGATCGTGTATGTCGTCTCGGCGGCCGCCGCCATCCTGGTATTGGACCGCGCACCGGGGGGATCGGAGCATATCCGATCCCTTCTGGTGGGGGATATCCTGACCGTGGCGCCTGACGATCTCATCCGCATGGGAATCCTGTGCGCCCTCGTCGGCCTGTTGCATTGGGTTCTCCGCAAACCGTTTTTGATGATCACGTTCAGGCCGGAGAATTTCGGCGAAAGCGGGCGGTCGATCTATTTATGGGATTTTCTCTTCTATCTCTCCTTCGGTCTGGTCGTGACCGGATCGGTCCGTCTGGCGGGGGTGCTTCTGGTCTTTGCCTATCTGGTCGTGCCGGCGGTGGTCTCCCTCCTTTTTACCGAGGGATTGGGAAAACGGCTGGCCCTGGGCTGGGGACTGGGAGGAGCGTCGAGCGCACTGGGACTCTGGGCGTCGTATCGGTTCGATCTTCCCACCGGCGCGACGATCGTCTGCGCCTTCGGGCTGATGCTGGTTCTGTCGGCCGTAATCAGAATGGTTTACGTGCCGAGACCCTGACCTCCCCGGATTCTTGACAGGCGCCTACAGTTGTGTTACTTTATTTAAAATCGTAACACGCCTGTGGGAGGCACCCTCTGTCCATGAAGAAAACGATCCGCTTCGGCGTTTCCATCGACCATCATCTCCTCGAAGGCTTCGATCGTCTGATCAAGGATAAAAAATACGTCAACCGGTCCGAGGCGATCCGGGACCTGATCCGGGATCAGCTGGTTGAAGAGGAGTGGACGTTCGGAAAGAGGGTCGTCGGGACGATCACGATCGTGTATGACCACGACGTCCGAGAATTGGGCGAGACGCTGGCCCATCTTCAACACCGGTATCATAAAGCGGTCCAGTCCACGCTGCATGTCCATCTGGATGAACGGAACTGCATGGAGGTGCTCGTCGTGATGGGCAAGGGGGCGGCCGTCAAGGCGATCGCGGACCGGCTGATCGGGACCCGGGGAGTGAAGCACGGAAAACTGACCATGACGACAACCGGAAAGAGGCTCTCATAATGGAGCACCTCGGGCTGGTCCTGTTCACGACCTTCCTGTACGGCTTCCGCCATGGGATCGATTGGGATCATATCGCGGCGATCACAGATATCACCAGCACCGCACCTTCCCATTCCGCCGCGCAGACGGCGCAGCCCGTTCTGTTTCTGTCGACAATGTACGTGCTGGGGCATGCGGCCATGGTCGTGACGCTTGGCTCGGCGGCGCTCCTGGCGCATACGCTCCTCCCTGGCTGGGTGGATCCCATCCTCGAGCGGGTCGTGGGAGCGACGCTGCTTCTCCTATCGGCCTGGGTCTTCTACTCCCTGGTGCAGTTTCTTCGAGGCCGGGGCGAGTTTCGGTTGCGCAGCCGCTGGATGCTGATTTTCTCCTGGATCGCGTACCTCTGGCACCGGATGCATGAACGGCTGGAGGGCCGCGCGCACGAACATAAACACCGGCTGACGCAGTACAGCCCGGTTTCGGCCTTCATCGTGGGCATCATTCACGGCATCGGGGCCGAGACCGGATCGCAGGTCCTGCTGATCGCGGCCGTCGGCGGGGCGGCCGGGCCGAAGTACGGACTGCTGCTGATGGGCAGCTTTGTGATCGGTCTCATTCTGAGCAACAGTCTGATCGCCGTGGTCACGGCGGCCGGATTCATCTGGGCGCAGGGCCAGCGCGGCGTC